>NZ_JBHMFD010000009.1:0-161612 GCF_042427575.1 Bergeyella porcorum | reverse complement strand
GTAGTTTTTTTTTCATTTATCAATGTTTAACTGTTATGCTGGTATCTTTCACAATGCCCGCTAACGTTTCTCAGCTATACGCAGGCAGGGATTTTAACCACTGAACTTCCTACGAAGAACTGAACTTCAAATTTACCACTTTCCTGTCTTACGAAGCACGAACCCCCTGCTTGCGTATAGGTGATGTTATGCGGTCGGCTTTCATTTTCTCTTCTTTCTCGTTAATTTGTCAAGCAAAGTTACTAAATTTGCAGTCAAGCAATTTCAATTTTTGAATTATGAATTGTGATTTGAATTCAAGTATTCACCTGTAAGAAGTTACTAATGACAAAAAAGAAATTGCCCGTTCGTTTTACGGGTCAGCACTTTACTATTGATAAAGTGCTAATAAAAGATGCAATAAGACAAGCAAATATAAGTAATCAGGATACGGTTTTAGATATTGGGGCAGGCAAGGGGTTTCTTACTGTTCATTTATTAAAAATCGCCAACAATGTTGTTGCTATTGAAAACGACACAGCTTTGGTTGAACATTTACGAAAATTATTTTCTGATGCCCGAAATGTTCAAGTTGTCGGTTGTGATTTTAGGAATTTTGCAGTTCCGAAATTTCCTTTCAAAGTGGTGTCAAATATTCCTTATGGCATTACTTCCGATATTTTCAAAATCCTGATGTTTGAGAGTCTTGGAAATTTTCTGGGAGGTTCCATTATCCTTCAGTTAGAACCTACACAAAAGTTATTTTCGAGGAAGCTTTACAATCCATATACCGTTTTCTATCATACTTTTTTTGATTTGAAACTTGTCTATGAGGTAGGTCCTGAAAGTTTCTTGCCACCGCCAACTGTCAAATCAGCCCTGTTAAACATTAAAAGAAAACACTTATTTTTTGATTTTAAGTTTAAAGCCAAATACTTAGCATTTATTTCCTGTCTGTTAGAGAAACCTGATTTATCTGTAAAAACAGCTTTAAAGTCGATTTTCAGGAAAAGTCAGGTCAGGTCAATTTCGGAAAAATTCGGTTTAAACCTTAATGCTCAAATTGTTTGTTTGTCTCCAAGTCAATGGGTAAACTGTTTTTTGGAAATGCTGGAAGTTGTCCCTGAAAAATTTCATCCTTCGTAGTTCAAAGTCGGGTGGTTGTCAAGATGATTTTTCTGGTTTGGTGTCGTCTTTTAAGCTGCCGCATAACGTTTGGCAAATTGGCGATGGAGCCGACTTTTAGCACAAATGTTGAATAGAATTACTAATCTTCAACATTGCACAAAAGTTCAATAGAAGTACTTCACCGGCTCTATTGCCAATTTGTTTGTTATGTGCCGTTTTATTCCATTTTATACATTTAACAATTGCTGAAACGTAAAGTCGGGTTTAAACATTTCAATTTCGTTTTGAGTTGATTCTTCTTGTGCTTCTTTGCCATAGATAAACATTTGCTGTTCATAATTTTTAACAGCCTCTTCAATGCTATTAAATTTTCCATCGGCTAGATTATCAGACAATATCAAGGCATCCACCAACCCACTATTTACTCCCTGCCCTGCAAAAGGCGGCATCAAATGTGCGGCATCCCCAATCATTGTTATGGGTAATGGGCGCTTGCTTTTCCAAGGCTTTTCTAAAGGAAATATCCGTGTAGGCAATCCTACAAATGACAACGTCGTATGAATCAATTCTTTGTAGCGTTCGTCCCAATCGGAAAATTTTTTCAGAAGAAAATCAACGACACTATTTCTGTTTTGAAAATCTACCTGCGTTTGGTTTTTCCATTCATCAGGTGTTTTAAAACTTATTCCAAAATGCAATGCACCATTATTATTGGGGTTAGCAAATAATAAATTACCTTGGTGAGATGCCATTAGCCGGTTTCCATTGCATAGCTGAAAAAATCCAGGACAGTTCACCTCCGGTTGATGAATATCGGCTTGTATATTGAAAGTACCTGTTTCTTCAACTTCCGTGTCGGTAACAAATTTTCTTACCTTGGACATCCCGCCATTGGCAAGAATAACCAAATCTGCTGTTTCACTCGGTTTATTCTCAAAAGTTAGTGTCCACTTCTTCTTACCAGGTTCAAGCATAACAAGTTTTCTATCCCAAATAACCGTGTCGTTTTCTAAACTATTCAACAAGATAGCCCTTAAGTCATTTCTGTTTATTTCAGGATTGTCAAATCGATTTTCGGGCTTTACATTTTTTGTGGATAAAATATTGCCTTTTTCATCAGCAATATTTACACCCATTGGTAAGGCTAAGTCATAATAAGTTTGTAACAATCCCGCTTTTTTCATTGCTTCCTGACCTGAACCTTTGTGTAGGTCAAGGGTTCCACCAAAAATTCTTGCCTCTCGGTCGTTGTCTCTTTCGTAAACTGAAACGTCTATGCCGTTTTGCTGTAATAATTTTGCCATAGTCAGTCCAACGGGTCCACCACCAATTATTGCAACGTTCTTATCACTAAGTAAATTCATTTGTTTGTCTGTATCTATTCGCATTGTCATTCAAAAATGGCACATAACGCTGCAAATATACGAACATTCGTTTATTTTGCAACTATATTCTTGGTATATTGTTTTTATCTCCATCTTGCAAAGGCATTCCTCCACCTTACGGAAGCGTTCCTCAACATTACAAAAGCATTCCCCCACCTTACGGAAGCATTCCTCAATATTACAAAAGCATTCCCCCGCCTTACGGAAGCATTCCTCAAGTTTGCGGAAGCATTCCTACATATAACATCTACGCCGTAACAGATAAAAAACGCTTGGTATCACAATAAAAAAAGCTAACTTCCTACTTTTCAAAAACAGCATAACCTGAAACGGCTAGATTAAACGCTTTTCCTTCATCAAAGTTTCGCTTCACATTGGTAAAGACATTTCTATAAGTACCTTTAACCTTATCATCTGTTAGCGTAAATGACACTGGTTCTTTGGACATATTTAAAATGGTAAGCACCTCTTTATCTCCATTTTTACGCAGGTATGCCCATACTCTATCCTCTGCATTGGTGCTAAGCCATTGTGTGGTGGCGGCTTTATCTCCACCTTTTAGAGCAGGGTGCGTAGATTTCAGATTCAATAAAGTCTTATAAAACTGATGCAAAGATGGAGTATCTGTCCAAGTGATAGGGTCTTTTTCAAAGAATGCTAAGCGTTTGTTTTCCAATGGCAATTCTTGTCCATTGTAAATCAATGGTACGCCATTCCAAGTGATGGAAAACACTGCCAAAGGCTTCGCAAAGACACCGTATTTCTCGTATTCGGTGCCGTTCCAAGTATTTTCATCGTGGTTGGAGGTAAACCAAGCTCGCATAGAGCCATCCCCTATATCGGTATAGCGTTGCAAGAGTCCCTTCAAGTCATATTGAGACTGCCTTCCTTCATTAAAATCTCTGGTTCGGTGCATCCAAGTCCAGACATAGCTGGCATCAAAAACTTTTCCGTAATCTGGGTTTTCTAGCTCATCAAACTCACCCAACCAAAAAAGAGGCTTAAGTTTTTCCACTTCTGGGCGGGCTTGTTGCCAAAAATCCACCTCTACCCAAGAGGCTAGGTCACAACGGAATCCATCAATATTAGCCTCTCGCACCCAAAATTTCATTGCATCTATCATTGCTTCACGCATCTTTGGATTGCTGTAATCCAGTTCTATGATATCATCCATCCCAGAAGCAATCTGGAAGTCTCCCGTTTTCTCATCTTTTAAATAAAAATCGGGATTGGTTTTCGTCCATATATGATCCCAACCTGTGTGATTGGCCACCCAATCTATAATCACTTTAAACCCCATTTTGTGGGCTTCATCTACCAAGTGTTTAAAATCTTCCATCGTTCCAAATTCTGGATTGATGGCGGTGTAATCTTGTGCAGCATACTGGCTCCCCAAACTCCCTTTTTTATTTTTCTGTGCAATAGGGGTAATGGGCATAAACCACAGCGTCTTCACGCCCATTTCTTTAAGGCGTGGCAAGTGGGCTTCAAATGCCTTGAAGGTCCCTTCTGGGGTATATTGTCTTACATTAACTTCATAGATATTAGTGGTTTGTTTCCACTCTTTTGGTTGTTCCATAGTTGTTGATTTTCCTGTTGGAATGGTGTTACAAGCTATCAGTCCTAACGCTAAAGCCGCTGATAGTATTAATCTCTTTTTCATAAAAAATCTTCAAGATGAAGGACAAATTTAGGCATTAATATTTTAGAAATTGATGTTCAGTATAGATTTCTGAGAAAAATCACTTATCATTTTTGATTTCTGGCTTTGGCAAGAAGGGGAATTGAAATAAAACCCATTACCGCCATAATGACCAATTGCATTGTATGCGAAATGAAAGCATAAGCCAATCCTACCTCTGCTCCTTCTTCATAAGGTTTCCCTAATGACAGGAATAACGCCCCGATACCTAATTTCAAGGCAAAATGAAAGGCTCCGATACCGCCAGAGGCTGGCACCATCATCCCCAATGTTCCTACCACAATGAGGAAAAAACCATCTGCAATACTGAAATGCTCTGTCTCAGGAAGGGCAAAGCAGATGAGATACGCAGCAAAATAATAACATACCCATATTGCCAATGAGTAGCATAGGAATAAAATAGGTTGCTTCAACCTAAAAATGGAGAAAACGCCTTGTAAAAGGCCATCTACAATCTTATAAATCGCTTTAAATACAGGAAGATTTTCTAAAAATTTCCTCAATGCAAAAAATAAAATCCCCCCAATGGTGCCTAGCCCCAAAACCATCCAAAGCCAAGGTACCGAGGAAGAGGGCTCGGCTGTGTTCTGTTCTGTAGCAAAACGATAAAATGCTAAAATAGCATCATACTTCAGCCAAAGGGTAAGCCCTAAAAACAAGAGCATACACACCAAATCTACCACCCGCTCTAATATAATGGTTCCAAAAGATTGGTCCACTGGTACTTTTTCCACACCATACAGAGCCGTAGAGCGTGCCAGCTCCCCACTTCTAGGGATGGTAAGGTTCATCAGATAGCCAAAGGAAATGGTCCAAAGAGCATTAGAATTTGAGATTCTGTAGCCCATTGGTTCTAGTAAAAGATTCCATCGCACCGCTCGAAACCAATACGCCAACAATCCAAAAACAGCTGCCACCGCTACCCAAAAATAATTAGCCTTGGTAAAATAGCCTTTTATTTTCTCAAAATCCAGTCCGCGAAATGCCAGCCACATAAAAAAAACAGCCACTGCTAAAGAAATGGCTATGGTAAACAAGGTTTTTATTGTACTATTCTTTTTCAAAGGGATAAAAATTTTAGGTCAACAAATTGGTTTCCTCATTCGGAAAAACGATTTTAGGCTGGAAAGATTTTGCCTCTTCTGGCGTCATCTGGGCGTAAGCAATAATGATGATTACATCGCCTTTCTGCACCTTTCTGGCTGCAGGTCCATTAAGACAAACTTCACCAGACCCTCTCTTACCTCTAATAGTATAGGTATCAAAACGCTCCCCATTATTCACATTCACGATATATACCCGCTCCCCTACCATAATACCTGCGGCATCTAGCAAATCTTCATCTATGGTAATGCTTCCGATATAGTCCAAATCTGATTCGGTTACCCGAACCCGATGTATTTTTGATTTAAAAACTTCAATTAACATAGGTGCAAATTTATTAATAAAAATCGGATTTCTGTACTTGAATATCATTGATTTCTAACCACCGAAGGAAACACCGCTTTAGAATAAAACTCTCACCAAAATATAACATTTTTTTACAATTCTTACTCCTTTCAAATTAAATCGATTCATTTTTTATTTTATTTTTTATTAAATTAGCACCGTGAACAATATTATAGTAACAACCTAATTTTACACTTTATGAAACCGTACCTAAAAACCGTACATGCCCATCGTGCCACTCTGGGTTTACGATTCGCTAATTACCTTATAGATACCATCGTAATATTTTCTCTATTTTTCTTTTTGGGAGTCTTTTCTGTATTACTCTACACCTTTTTAGACATTAAACTTTTTTACAATTGGGTTACTTATTTGGAAAACATGTCTCGACTTGAAGACACAATAATAACTGCAATCACCACTCTAATCTATTATTTTACAATGGAATATTTCACCAAAGGGAGAACCATAGGAAAATGGATTACAGGAACCAAAGTGATTTCCATAGACGGAAAAACACCTGATGCAAAACAACTTTTCTATAGAACACTCTCGAGAATAGTTCCCTTCGATGGGTTATCTTTCTTGTTCTCTGAAAATGGCTGGCACGATCAATGGTCTGACACCAGAGTGATAAAAATAAAATCCTACCATCGTAGCATAACAAGCAAGACTGAAATTGATAACATCGGAAAAAAAGATGCTTAACCTACACCATCAACCAAAAATGCTTATTACAATAAAAAAACTGTTTTTACAAATCCATAATCTAGATAATTGTTATCACCCAACTCAAAAAACAAGCATTAATAAAAATATTGGCACGGTTTTAGATTGTCTGGAAACATTGATTTTACGCAGATTTTTAAATTATAAAATTCAAACAAAAGTTTAATAAACTGCATTAATTTGTTTAATTTAGTAAAAAAAGTTTGTGTATCAATGAAATAGTACTATATTTGCTCGCAAGAACATTTTTTTAACATTAAATAAATAGAATTATGAACAAGTCTGAATTAATCGACGCAATGGCAGCAGATGCCGGTATCACTAAAGTAGCAGCTAAAGCAGCTCTTGAATCTTTCATCGCTAATGTGCAAAAAACTTTGCAAAATGATGGTAAAGTAGCTTTAGTAGGTTTTGGAACATTCTCTGTTTCTGAAAGAGCCGCAAGACAAGGTATTAACCCTGCGACTAAGCAACCAATTAAAATTGAAGCTAAAAAAGTAGCTAAATTCAAGGCTGGTGCTGAGTTAGCTGACGCTGTAGCAGCTGGTGCTAAGAAAAAGAAAAAGTAATTTTTGGATTTAAAAGTTAAACAAAAAGAGAGAAGTTGTCCGAAAAGGGCAGCTTTTTTTATGCCGCTAAATTTTGGTAGGCTGATTTTTCTAAAAATATTTTGGTGAAAACTTTTCTGTGGAAGCTAAAAACATTAAAATTTTGTTTTTCGGCAGAATTTTGACCGTTTTTCGATGTTTTTCGGCTCGTTGGGGCAGATTTCACCCCCTTAGATACCATTTTTCTCAAATTATGCCCAATAGCCATCAGTAGAAATTCTATCTTACCTTTTTTAGCCATTTGAATGTAAACCTATCAAACTTATTATTGCTTTTAAGTTGTCCAAAAACCGCTTCCACTTCGATTGGTCGTTTGCTTCGATGCTCCAAGCCTTTTTCACTGTTCAGAAGCTCTTTTGCTTGTTTTTTAGTCGGTTCTTTTAATCGTTTGTTGATATTTCAGATAATTTCTCACGAAGTTTTTCAGAATCAATCACTTTGGGTAATTCTTCTGTGTTAAGTTGTTGATTATAAAGTCTGATGCTCTCTTCAATATCGGATAAAATTCGATTGATTTTTGTTTTGAGTTTTTCTTGATATTTTTCCACAGAACCTCGCCAAACAAAGGGGTATTTATTGGAGGTTGCTTCTATTTTTGTTCCGTCATATATACAAAATTTGAGAAAAATACCAAAAAAAGCCGTCCAAAACTTTTCGGACAGCTTCTCTTCTTTTATGCCATAGGAATTTTAATCTACCATCATTTCTGGAATATCTCCTTCAATGATGAGGGTGGCTTCGGTGGCTTTTTGAATGTCTTCCACAGAAACGCCAGGTGCTCTTTCCAATAGTTTTAGTCCACGGTCGGTGACTTCCATTACAGCCAAATCGGTTACAATTTTTTTAACGCATTTTACCCCTGTTAAAGGTAAGGTACATTCTTTTAAGATTTTGCTTTCACCAGCTTTATTGGTGTGCATCATTGCTACGATGATGTTTTTTGCAGAGGCTACCAAATCCATTGCACCGCCCATACCTTTTACCATTTTCCCAGGAATTTTCCAGCTGGCAATATCTCCTTGTTCTGAAACTTCCATAGCTCCCAATATGGTGAGATCTACTTTCTGGCTGCGGATCATTCCAAAACTGAATGCGGAATCAAAAAACGAAGCTCCTGCTAATGTGGTGATGGTCTGTTTTCCAGCATTGATGAGGTCTGCATCTTCCTCGCCTTCATACGGGAAAGGTCCCATACCCAGCACACCATTTTCACTTTGGAACTCTACAGAGAAACTTTCAGGTACATAATTGGCTACCAAAGTAGGAATACCTATTCCTAAATTTACATAATAACCATCTTTTACTTCTTTGGATATTCTTTTGGCGATTTGTTCTTTTGTCAACATTATGCTTCTCTTTTTCTTACGGTTAGGTTTTCAATTCTTTTTTCATAATTTTCTCCTTGGAAAATACGCTGTACCATTATCCCAGGGATATGGATTTCATTAGGATCAAGTTCTCCTGGTGGTACCAATTCTTCCACTTCGGCAATGGTAATTTTCCCTGCTCCTGCCATAGGGAGATTAAAGTTTCGGGCAGTGCCTTTAAAAATGAGATTGCCAGTATAATCCCCTTTCCAAGCTTTCACGATGGAAAAATCTGCCTCATAGGCGTGTTCCAAGATGTGCATTTTACCATTAAATTCTTTTACTTCTTTGCCTTCTGCTACTTCGGTGCCGTATCCAGCGGGGGTATAGAAGGCGGGGATTCCTGCTTGTGCAGCACGGCATTTTTCGGCTAAAGTTCCCTGTGGTGTGAGTTCTACTTCTAGCTCGCCAGAGAGCATTTGTCTTTCAAACTCGGCATTTTCGCCCACATAGGAAGCAATCATTTTTTTGATTTGTTTTTTCTGAAGCAAAAGTCCTAGACCAAAATTATCTACACCAGCATTATTAGAAATGCAAGTGAAATCAGACAGTGAGCTTTCGGATAGGGCATTAATACAGTTTTCTGGAATGCCACAAAGCCCAAAACCACCCAGCATTAGGGTCATTCCGCTTTCTATACCAGCAATGGCTTCCTTTGCATTTTTTACTCGTTTATCTATCATATTATCATTATTTTTTTTCGTTGTCAATATAGGCATTTTTTTCTTTTGGAAACAAGTTAAATTTTAATTGAGCGGTGTTATTTTCTTTTGGAGATGAAAAATGGCGTTTTATTAATGATTTGATGAAATGTTTGCATATTTAAATCTTTTTTATTATCTTGTGCAAAACTAAAATAAAGAGGAAATGAAACAATGGTTAAAGTATTCGGCACTAGGATTGATGGCAATGGCTAGTATTCAGTGTTCAAGGGTAGAGCCAAACTACGAAGGAATTTTAATGGAAAACTATGGCAGGAATGGTAAATCGGATTTTAGAACTGTGGTGGGAAGACAATGGACAATGTGGCCTGGTACAACGCTATACCAAGTACCAATGTTTGAAACCTCGGGAGATCCACAGGCGGTTACCATCAACGCCAAAGATGCAGGTGTTTTTACGGTGGATCCATCATATCAATATCAAGCCATAAGAGGACAAGGGGTAGATATTGTATTTAGTTATAAGCATTTAGGGATTTCTCAACCACAAGTGATGATGGATAATGTGGAGAATTCTATTCTTAATAAATTGGTGATTAATGCCTATCGAGAGGAAGCGAGAAACTATACTACGGATAGTCTAATGAATAATCTGAATACCTTTGAAAAGCAAGTGGAAGGTAGGCTGAAAAAGGATTTTGAAGCGAAATTATTCCAACTGAATAATCTTACTTCTGGACTGCAGCCTCCGGCATCTATGGCAAAAGCAATAGAAGCGAGAAACAATGCAATACAGCAGGCAGAGCAGGTGAGAAATGAATTGCAAGTGGCTAAAATGAATCTTGAAAAAGCTAAAATAGAAGCAGAAGCGAATAGAGTGAAATCTCAAGGGTTGGATTCTAAATTGCTTCAAGAAAAATGGATAGAAGCCATTAGAAATACCAATAATAAAGTCATCATCACAGATGGTAAAACCCCTGTAATTTTAAACCCATGAGAAATCAATATTTGAAAATTTTTTTGTTCGTACTATTCAATATTTCACTTTTAGGAATTTGTAGGGATTTGTTTCAATGGCAGCCATTGTGGGGTTTTGTAGGCTTTGCATTTTGGTTGATATTGCTGGTCGTTTTTCCTTATGGTAGGTTTAGAAAAGAGTAGGGGAGTGTATTGATAATTATTTTCAGAAAGTTTTTGTCCATTTGAAAAAAAAATGTATTTTTGCAACCTGTTAATCAACCTCTGACGAGAGCCGTGTAAGTTGTTTGACTTTAAACTTTTTTATATATTAATAATGGATTTATTAAAGTACGTACAAGACAAGTACATCGCTAAGAAAGAATTCCCAGAATTCAAAGCAGGAGACACTATTACAGTGTATTACGAAATTAAAGAAGGTAACAAAACCAGAACGCAGTTTTTCAAAGGAACTGTAATCCAGCTTAGAGGAACTGGTGCTACTAAGACCTTCACAATTAGAAAAATGAGTGGTGATGTGGGTGTGGAAAGAGTTTTCCCAATCAATATGCCAGCTCTACAAAAAATTGAAGTAGATAGAAGAGGTAAAGTAAGAAGAGCAAGAATCTACTACTTCAGACAGCTTAGAGGTAAAAAAGCGAGAATTAAAGACGCTGCTTACAAAAAGAATTAATTCAATTCAGACTGATAAAGACAAAAACCACTCGGGGATTATATCTGAGTGGTTTTTGTTGTTTGATGTACTTAAAGTTACTGTTTTATAAACTTATTGCTATTATCGCCATACTTTACAAAATAAATACCTTTGCTTAATTGGCTCACATTGATTTTGTTTTTCTTACCTTTTGCTGCTTGGGAGTGAGCTACTTTTCCACTAGCGTCTAGAATGTAGATTATACCCGCTGTTGCATTAGAAGTTTCTACAAAAATTTCGTTTATGGCTGGGTTAGGGTATAGGTTTATGCTAGAGTTTGGTTGGATTTCATTAACGCTTAGGGTTTCAGATGTAATCTCTACCATTTCTACACAAACTAATCCATCAACATAGACTGCACCACTTTGGAATACGGCTCCAGTAGGCTCTTTTATTTTAGTTCCTCCCAATAGAGTAAGACCTGTTAAATCCATTATAGAGCCATTACTTTCTCCTTTTACTCTCACTCGGGCATTATCTATGGTTAACGTTTGTCCAGTGCGTTTCATCCCAGTAATGCCATAGCGGGTACACTCTGCTAGGAGATCTATACCGCCCTCGATAGTGAGTGCTGCAGTTCCTGATATGAAAATTCCCGTGGCTGAATTGAGAATTTCTAAGCGACCACCTCCTGTAATGGTATTGTTAGTTGCATTGGCAATTCTAATTCCTACACGTTCCTTGGTGGTAATAGTATTGCTTCCGAGAAGGATGATTTTAAAGTTAGGAATATCCGTATTGATGCCGTGGTTTAGTCCATCTGTAGAAATACTGGCGTCTTCCAAGGTGAGGGTGTTGGTTCCATCAAAATGAATTTTACCTGTAATGAAAGGTTTTTCTATGTAGCCCGCTCCTGAAATGCTTATACCATTGATGGTTAAACTTTGTGCATTAAGGCAAATGCTTACCATTGCCAATAGAAAATAGAATACTTTTCTTGTCATAATTAAAAAAAATTAAAAGTTAAACATATATGATTTAAAATTTATTTTTTCTGAATGAGCTTAAAAATACCACCTCTTCCTTATTAGGATACGTTTTTTTATCAATTAGAATAGAATTTCCAAATGTAATAATTATTTAACAATTATACAACAATTGTTTAATATTTTATTTAATTAAACGTTTATTTGGTGATGTTTCTGTTAATTATTGTGATTTGTTTGTTCTGGATTAAGCAGTTGAAAAAATGTTTTTTATTTTAGAAAAATTACCTTTTATTCAAGTAGTTTGAATCTTCAATAGGGTTGGGCTTTAGCCCGACTTTTGAGAAGGTTACCCTAAAAGGCTTTAGCCGAAAGTTAATATCAATAACTATGGATTAATGAAAATCATTAAAAGACTTACAAAATCTATCTTATTGAATGAAAGCTTATGGCTTACCGCCTAAAGCTTATTGCAGAATTTGGGTTGAAATAGATGAAAAAATACCGTGAAAAAATCAAAAAATAAGTACTTTTGTCGCTTATTTGTGAGATAAAAATGATAGATATTTTATTAAAAAACAAAACCTTACTGCAGTGTTCTACGGTAGAAGATATCAATGTATCTGCCCAAGATTTTCATTTGATGCAGGTGGTAGATGCTACGAAAGAGGATATTAAACGCTTAGAAAATCAATATGATATAGACGCTTCTATCATTAAGCATTTTCAGGATATAGAGATTAGTTCCCACTTTTTCTCAACTCCTTCTCAGGTGGCATTTCATATTTCGCTTCCCTTTTACAATGAAAAGAATGAGCTAGAAGAACGCCCTTTGTTTTTTGTCCTTACAAGGGATAAATTGTTTTTATTTCTCAATTCGGATATTGATGCGTATATTAACAAAAACTATATCCGAAAAATTTCACAATTACAATTATTAGAGGACCCTAATGATATTTTTGATTTGCAGATAGAGTTTATTAGCGATTATTATGCTGATATTACCGAAAATGAGGTGAAAAGAGTGAAACAACTCGCTACGCGCATCTTGCAAAAAGAAAAATTTACCAATGCTACGCTCAATCTCATTGCTCAGCATAGTTTTAATAATATGCTCATCAAAGAAATGCTTATAGAAACCGAGCGTGTATTTTTGCTTTATAAGAAAAATGCTGCACAAACTAATATTAATATCAAAGAAGCTATAGACCGCGAGCTTAGCGACCTTTCGGTGGTTTCAGATTATTTACAGTTCAATGCAGAGCGGCTGACGAGCTTGAAAGAAAATGTCGCCAGAAAGATAGATATAGAACAAAATTACATCTTTAAAATCTTAACAATCATTACCCTATGTATTTCTCTACCCACAATGATAGCGGGTATCTACGGAATGAACTTTGAGCATATGCCAGAACTTTCTAATCCGTATCCTATTGTGCTTGGAGTAATGTTTCTGTCAATGATTTTACCATTTATTTTTTTCAAAATAAAGAAATGGTTTTAGAACGTGAATCTTAGAATGAAATTTAGTTTTCTCTCTTGATAGTAAGCTGTTTTATGAGATAAATCTCCCCAAATAATAAATACGAATAGCGAAGTTTATAGGCGTAAATTACTATATTTGTCTCAAATTTTGTGATATGAAAAATATAAAAATAGGGGCGTTTTTCCTTTTAGGTGCCACATTGTGGATGAACGCTCAAACGCTCAAATCGCCAGATGGTAAATTTGAAATGAATTTCCAACTGAAGGCAGGAGTACCATATTATAACCTGAAATACCAAGGTAAAACCTTAGTGGAAGATTCCAAACTGGGCTTGAGATTGATGAAAGATAATGACATCAAATTTGCTACCGAGATAGATAATACCCACCAAAGTTCTCAGTTAGCCAATGGTTTTGTGAAAACAGAGGAGCATTTCAGTTCTAAAAAAGAAGAATGGAACCCTATTTTAGGTGAGAAAAAAACTTATCTAAACCACTACAATGAGCTGGCAGTAACGCTTAATCAAGCTGAAAATGATAGATATATCGTTTTGAAGTTCAGATTATTCAATGATGGTCTTGGTTTTAGATATGAATTTCCAGAGCAAAAAAACCTTAACTATTTCATCATCAAAGAAGAAGATACCGAAATTAATCTTCCTGCCGATATGAAAACTTGGTGGATTGCTGGGGACTATGATTCTCAAGAGTACCAATATCAGGAAACTAAAATCTCCGAAATCCCTGCCCGTTGGCCAAAATCTTATGATGGCAATGCCTCGCAAACCCTCATTAAAAATGCCATACAAATCCCAACAATGATGAAGTGGGAAGGCAAAGCCCCAATGTATTATAGCATCTCTGAAGCGGCGGTTATTAACTATCCTACGGCAAATGTGGAAGTAGATGCCCAAACCTTCACGCTGAAAACCCACCTTACGCCAGATGCTCAGGGAGCCAAAGGCTATATCCAGACACCAGCAGTCTCGCCGTGGCGAACCATCATTGCATCTCCAAAGGCGGAAGAGGTTTTGGCTTCCAAAATGATTTTTAACCTGAATGAGCCCACACACTATAAGGATACCTCATATATAAAACCTACCAAATATATGGGCGTATGGTGGGAGATGATTATAGGGAAATCCCAATGGGCTTATTCTACGGCAAATAATGTTCATATCGATAAAACCGATTTCTCTAAACTTACCCCTAATAACAACCACGCTGCTAATAACGATAAAGTAAAGCAATATATTGATTTTGCATCCAAACACGGCTTTGATGCTCTGCTCATCGAAGGGTGGAATATCGGTTGGGAAGATTGGTTTGGAAAGTCTAAAGAATTTGTTTTTGACTTCATTACACCATACCCTGATTTTGATATTAAAATGCTGAATGACCATGCCCACCAAAAGGGAATTAAACTGATGATGCACCACGAGACCTCTGGCTCTGCAACCAACTATGAACGATGGGCAGATAAAGCATTCCAACTGATGAATCAATACGGATATCCTTCTGTGAAGACGGGCTATGTGGGCAATATTATCCCAAGAGGGGAGCATCATTATTCTCAATGGATGATAAACCACTATCTGAGAATTGCAGAGAAAGCTAATGACTACAAGATTATGGTAAACTCTCACGAAAGCGTTCGCCCTACGGGATTGAGCCGCACTTATCCTAACTGGATTGCAGCAGAGGCAGCGAGAGGAACAGAGTTTGAAGCCTTTGGAGGAAACAATCCAGATCACCAGACCATTTTGCCATTTACCCGATTGATGGGCGGTGCTATGGACTACACCCCAGGGATTTTCCAAACTAAGTTAGACTATTATTTCCCTAACGATACGCGTTTCGTGAAAACCACTCTTACTAAGCAATTGGCCCTATATGTTGTACTATATTCTCCATTGCAGATGGCAGCAGATTTACCCGAAAATTATGAGAAACATCTAGATGCCTTTCAGTTTATCAAAGATGTGGCAGCAGATTGGGATGATACTCAGATTTTAGCTGCTGAACCAGGGGATTATATCCACATTGCTAGAAAAGCCAAAGGGAAAGAAGAATGGTTTGTAGGAGGGATTACAGATGAGAATGCCCGAAGCTATGTGGTAGATTTCTCATTTCTTCCGAAAGGAAAAAAATATCAAGTAACGGTATATGAAGATGGTAAAGATGCAGACTATATCAGCAATCCGCAATCTTATCATATCTATACCAAAACCATTGATAATAAAACCAAAATCCCAGTAAAACTTGCCCGAAGTGGAGGCTATGCAATGAGCATTCGCCCAATAGGTCAATAATTAAAATACTTAAAAAGTGGTGCTTCTCTCTTAGCATCACTTTTTTTTGTTTGAAAAAATAGGTTATACAAACAGCAAGGAAGTTGAGGAAGTGCTCGTGGAAGTTGAGGAAATGCTCGTAGAAGTTGAGGAAGTGCTCGTAGAAGTTGAGGAAACGCTCGTAGAAGTTGAGGAAAAGCTCGTAGAAGTTGAGGAAGTGCTCGTAGAAGTTGAGGAAGTGCTCGTAGAAGTTGAGGAAAAGCTCGTGGAAGTTGTAATAATACAATGAAAATCAAAGAAATTTTATGACCGCCAACCTTGTTTGGGGATATGCTCAAAAAACTATAAAAATCCATACCTTTGTGCTATGGAATCATTGGGAAAAGACTTATTAAGGAAAATTAAAAATGCTTCACTTTGGGGGGATAAAGCCCACGCCATCTATTCACCGCCCTATCGCCCTATTTTAAGTTATGAAGAAATCTTAGCAAAACAGCCCCGTTTTGCTGCCGTTAATATCCTTCTCTATCTAAAAGATAATCAATGGTATTTTCCCCTAATGCTTCGTACAGAAAATGAAAATGACCGCCATAGTGGGCAGATTTCCCTCCCTGGAGGTAGCCAAGACCCTACGGATATAGACTTTGCCCATACCGCAAAACGCGAAACGGCAGAGGAAATAGGCATTGAGGAACATTATGTGAAAATCATCAGAGAAATTTCCCCTATCTATATCCCGCCAAGCAATTTCTATGTGCATTCTTTCATTTCATTTACCAAGAAAAATCCCAGTTTTACCCTACAAGCATCAGAAGCCTTAGAGCTGATAGAGTTTCCTGTATCTACTATTTTGCAAATGGAAGAAACACCAAAACTGATGACCCTGCCTACCTCGCGAGGGGTGGAAGTTCCTACAATAGAGTTCAATGGTTATAAGGTGTGGGGAGCCACCGCTATGATTCTAAGCGAGTTCCGACAATTATTAAAAAATTTGTAAATTCGCAGCTTACTTTTAATCAAGAAATGGCAAAAAAAAACATATTTACCGATGCCTTCGGGACACCCTATTTCCTTAAAAGATTCATTATTTTCATCTTGGGAATGGTCTCTTATAGAAGGTTCAACGGTTTTAATAAACTCAAAATTTCAGGAACGGAATACCTTAAAGACCTACCCGATAGCAATGTCCTTTTTGTATCCAACCATCAGACCTATTTTGCAGATGTGGCAGCAATGTATCACGCATTCTGTGCGGTGAACAATGGCTATCTCAATACCATTAAAAATCCTATCTATCTTCTTAATCCCAAAGTGGATTTCTATTATGTAGCTGCAGAAGAAACAATGAATAAAGGAATTTTGCCTAAAATTTTTAAAATCGCAGGTGCTGTTACAGTGAAAAGAACTTGGCGTGCAGAGGGCAAAGATGTGAATAGAATGGTGGATATGAGCGAGGTGGATAATATAATGAAAGCTTTGGACAATGGCTGGGTAATTACCTTCCCACAAGGGACTACCACCGCATTTGCACAAGGAAGAAAAGGTACAGCTAAACTGGTAAAGCAGCAGCGTCCTATTGTAGTACCTATCAAAATCAATGGATTTAGAAGGGCTTTTGATAAAAAGGGATTGAAAGTGAAAGTAACTGGTGTAGAACCTACAATGGAGTTTAAAAAACCATTGGAGATAGATTATGAAAATGAATCGGCAAAGGATATTTTGGATAAAATAATGGTTGCCATAGAGCAAACGCCAGATTTTAACCTCCTCTACGAGTATGATGAGGAACTGAAAGCTAAAAAAGCCGAAAACAAAAACTAAAATACTTTGGAAACAACAGCTTTACAACTATTTAAAGACCATCAGGATAAAACACGCATTCTAATTTCCAGCGAATCTGGTATGGCTCGGCTGGTATTGCATATCTTAGATTTTTGTGGGATTTCCACAGATTATATTTTGGATAATGGAGAGAAAAACATTCAGAATAATGATTTTCTCATCTTTGAAAGTCGGCATTCTGATGTAGCTTTGTTTCATCCTAATGTGGTATTGCTCAGCTCCGCATCAGAGTTGTCAATCCCCGATTTACTCAATAGCATCACAGGAGGTGGCGTATTGGTCTATCCTGAAAACAATGAGAATATTAATGCAGCATTAGAGAATGTAGAAAACTACTTCCGTAGGCTTCCTTATACTTCCACACATCCTATTGGGGATACCATTGAAACGCCAATGGGAGCCATTCCCATCTCTTTTGCAAAACATCCTATGGTAGAGCACCTTGAGGGAATTCGGCTTTTGGTGCAGCAATTAAGCGTAATGGAAGAAGATTTCTATGAAGCGGTGATGACTTTTTGATTTTTCAATCAAGGGAAAGAAAATGATAACTTTGATAAAATCTCAGAAATTATTTTTGAGAAATAATGCTATTGTCTTCTGTGGCAAAATTTGAAAAATTAAACTAACAACTATCAGTTATTGACTATTTTTCAAATCAGAAAAAAATACTTAAATTTGGGAGCATCATTAGAATAGTTTTAATCTAAATATTTTTGTAAAAATGTATCAATATGTAAGTGCCGAAGAGGCAGTTTCTGTAATAAAAAGTGGGGATAGGGTTTTCTCTCACGGTAGTGCTTGTACGCCTAATGTTTTGATTGACGAACTGGCAAGACAAGCTGATAGATTAAGAAATGTAGAGTTTGTATCCATCACACAGCAGGGTAATATAGAAATTGCTAAACCAGAATATAAGGATAGTTTTTATATCAATTCATTATTTACCTCTACCCCTGTGCGTAGTGCCGTGAATGGAGATAATGGCGATTTTATCCCTGTATTCCTTAGTGAAATTCCTATCCTTTTCAAAAATGGTTTACTTCCGTTAGATGTAGCCATTATTACCGTTTCGCCACCAGATAAGCACGGCTATTGTACTCTGGGGACATCTGTGGATATTGCCAGAGCGGCAGTAGATACAGCAAAGAAAATCATTGCAGTTGTCAATCCCAAGATGCCAAGAACCCACGGCGATGGAATGGTTCACGTTCAAAGAATTGATAAAATGGTATGGCACGAGGCTGATTTGCTTACCATCAATTACTCTGAGAAAGTAGGAGTAGAAGAGCTTCAAATTGGGAAAAATGTAGCCGAACTAATCGATGATCAATCAACTTTGCAAATGGGTATCGGAACTATTCCAGATGCGGTATTACAATGCCTACATAATCACAAAGATCTTGGAATACATACCGAAATGCTAAGCGATGGCGTTATCGATTTGATTCAAAAAGATGTGGTTAATAACAAATATAAAGGCTTTCACAATAACCAGACCATCACCAGTTTCTGCTTCGGTACAAGACGCCTATATGATTTTGTAGATGATAATCCGTCTATCTCATTCTTGGATGTGGAACATGTGAATTTCCCTATCAACATTATGAAGAATAAGAAAATGACAGCCATCAACTCGGCTATTGAGGTAGATATCACGGGGCAAATCTGTGCAGATTCCATCGGAACTTTCCAATACAGCGGTATCGGTGGGCAGATGGACTTTATGAGAGGTGCCGCCCTTAGCGAAGGGGGAAAACCTATCATTGCCATTACTTCCAGAACCAAAAAAGGAGTACCGAGAATTGTCCCTCATCTGAAACTCGGAGCAGGGGTGGTAACCACCAGAGGGCACATCCATTGGGTAGTAACAGAGTACGGTGCGGTGAATCTCTACGGAAAAAATCTACGCCAAAGAGCAAAACTCCTCATCAGCATAGCCCATCCAGATGATAGAGAAGCCTTAGAAAAAGCCGCTTTTGAAAGATTTAAAGTGGCTCTATAAGCACAAAAATTTCATTGCCAAGGCTGAAAATTACGGTCTTGGCATTTTCATTAAAATTAATAAATTAGCACCTTTAAAATACAGAGAATGAAAAAAATATTATTTGCCATTATTTTGATAGCATCAGTGTCTGGTATCAAAGCTCAATATGCAGCTATAGATGCCAGATTGAGCAGATTGGAAGCCAAAAGAGGTATCAATAAAAACCTTAAAGCCGTAGATTTAAATCAGAAAAGATTTGTTATCCAAAAGGAGTTTGAAGACCACACAGAGCGTCTTTTTATTTCCTTAAATGGAGATAAAGCCACTTATATTGAAGTTTTTGATGATAAAAAAACTGGCGAAACTACTTCTAATGTCTTTTCGGGAGATTTCATTAGAACACCCAAGAATATTATATCGTTTAGATTTGATGCTTTGGAAGGGAAGAAAATTCCCCTTGCGATTACCAAAAGCTTTCTTCTTACACAGCACGGGGAAATTCTTTATCTATTAGATGTCAATACCAAAGAACGCTGGATAGATGAAAAAATGGTCATCAAAAAATAAAAAAAATCAAAAGTTCAGAGTTTTAAATTCTGGACTTTTTTGTTTCCCTAATGTGAATTTACTCTGAAAATTTAACATTATATTTGTGGTCTAAACCTAAACTGAAATGTCTGATACAATTCTTCATAGAATAGAACAATTAAGAGAAAATCTCCACCAGCACAATCATCGTTATTACATCTTAGACCAACCCATTATTTCTGATTTTGAATTTGATGAAATGCTGAAAGAACTGCAAACTTTGGAACAACAATATCCAGAGTTTTGGGATGCCAATTCGCCTACCCAGCGTGTGGGTGGAGGCATCACTAAAAATTTCCCTACTGTACAGCATCAGTTCAGGATGTATTCTTTGGACAATTCCTATGATTATGACGATTTGGAAGATTGGGAAAAAAGAATCCAAAAAACCATTGAAGAACCCGTAGAGTTTGTTGCAGAACTGAAATACGATGGTGCCTCCATTTCTATTCTCTATGAAAATGGCATCTTGAAAGAAGCGGTAACGCGTGGCGATGGTTTCCAAGGGGATGAAATTACCACCAATGTACGCACCATATCGGATATTCCATTAAAACTTAAAGGAGATACACCTGAGCGTTTCTTTATGCGTGGTGAAATCTACCTTACCCGAAAAAACTTTGACAAGATTAATGCAGCACGAGAGGAGGAAGGCTTAGATCCTTTTATGAACCCAAGAAATACCGCATCTGGAAGCTTGAAAATGCAAGATAGCGGCGAGGTGAGAAAGCGTGGGCTTTCGGCGGTGTTGTATCAGTTTGTAGGTGAGGAACTCCCTGCGGAAAGCCATTGGGAATTGTTACAAAAATCTAAAGATTGGGGATTCAAAACCTCTGCACAGGCGAAGCTTTGCAAAAGTTTGGACGAAGTGAAAGCCTTTATCAATTATTGGGAAACCGAAAGGCATCAGCTTCCATTCGAGATTGATGGCATTGTTTTAAAAGTCAATTCCTTAAAACAACAACGGTTATTGGGCTATACCGCCAAATCACCTCGGTGGGCAATGGCTTATAAATTCAAGGCTGAAAAAGTAGAAACCGAATTGCAAAGTGTAAGCTATCAGGTGGGCAGAACGGGAGCCATCACTCCAGTGGCTAATCTAAAACCCGTGCTATTGGCAGGTACTATCGTTAAAAGAGCTTCTTTGCACAATGAAGACATTATAAAGAAATTAGACCTTCATAATAATGATTTTGTCTATGTAGAAAAAGGCGGAGAAATCATTCCTAAAATAGTAGGCGTGAATACCGAAAAGAGAACGCCAGAAAGTACCGCCATACAGTACATTTCCCATTGCCCAGAATGTGGCACAGAGCTGATGAAAGTAGAAGACCAAGCCATTCATTTTTGTCCCAATGAACTCCATTGCCCACCGCAAGTGGTAGGTAAGATGATACACTATGTTTCTAGAAAGGCTCTGAATATCGAAAATTTGGGGCAAGAGACCATAGAGCAATTGTATAGAGAAAAACTGATTGAAAATCCTGCCGATTTCTATACCCTCACTAAAGAGCAACTACTACCTTTGGAAAGAATGGCGGAGAAATCTGCTCAGAATATCATTTCAGGGATTGAAAAATCCAAAGACATTCCTTTTGAAAAAGTTCTTTTTGGGATTGGTATCAAGCATGTGGGCGAAACGGTTGCTAAGAAATTGGTTAAAAATTTTCCATCAATAAATGAACTGAAAACCGCCACTATAGAAGAGCTTTGTCAGGTAGAAGACATTGGCGGTAAGATTGCCATCAGCATCCGAGATTTTTTTGCAAATCCTGAAAATCTACTGATGATAGAACGCCTGAAATCTTATGGCGTTCAGCTGGAAAAACAAGATACTCATACCGAAGTTTTGAGCAATGCTTTAGAGGGGAAAACCTTTTTATTCACTGGGAAATTATCCCTCTTCACCCGAGAGCAAGCTGAAGATATGGTAGAAAAGCACGGAGGTAAAAACATCTCTGCGGTTTCTAAAAACCTAAACTATCTGGTGGTGGGTGAAAAGGCGGGTAGTAAACTGAAAAAAGCCCAAGCCATTGGCACCATCATCATCTTAGACGAACAGCAGTTTTTAGAGATGGTAGGGGAGTAGAGGGAAGTTCATTTGAATTACCAAGTGTTACAAATGGATTATCAACCTTGCTGAATCATTTTGAAAGGGAAATAAATCCTTTGTAAAGTTGTTAATAAAAAAAATAAGCTGTCCGAAAATTGGACAGCTTATTTGGTATTTTATGGAAAGATGGCATTATGCTTTTGCCTCTTTCTTTTTGTTCTTATCTTTTTCAGAGCCTTCTAATCCTTTTTTCTTCAAAAGGTCATAAGACACTGCGGAAGCGATGAACCAAGTAGAGTAGGTACCGAAACCAACCCCAATGAGTAGGGCAAACATAAAGCCTCTCAGGTTCTCACCGCCAAGGATGAAGATGGCTAAAATTACCAAGAAGGTAAGGAATGCCGTGTTGAATGTTCTACCCAAAGTGCTGGAAATAGAATCATTAAACAAGCCTTCTAGGGTAAGGGCTCTTTTCTCTTGCAGATACTCTCGGATTCTATCAAAGATGATAACGGTATCGTTGATAGAGTATCCTAAAACGGTAAGCAATGCAGCGATGAAGTCTTGATTGATTTCCATACTGAAAGGCATTACATTTTTTAGAAGAGAATAAGCACCTAAAATCACAATCGTATCGTGTACCAAAGAGGCGATGGCTCCTGTAGAGAATTGCCATTTTTTGAATCTTATCAAAATGTAAAGGAAAATACCCAATAACGAAATTGCCAATGCCATAGCCCCTCCTGTTTTGATATCGTCTGCTACGGTAGGCCCTACTTTTACAGAGCTGATGATACCATATTTAGCCTCGTCTGAACCTCCTTTAAAGTTTTCAAGCTTAGCATCGGAAGGAAGCAATGGTTGTAATCCAGCAAAGAGTTTTTTCTCGATGTCTTGGTCTGCTTCAAGGCTTTCTTCGTCTATTCTATAGTCGGTAGTGATTTTCAGTTGGGTATTATTACCAAAAGTTTTCACATCTAGTGCACTGGTTTCCCCGTCTTTGGTTACAAATTGTTTTTCCAAAGCATCTTGGGCAGCGTTGGCATCTACGGCTTTCTCAAAACGCACTACATAGCTTCTACCTCCGTTGAAGTCTACACCGTATTTGAACCCTTGTGTAGCGATAGAGCCTAAAGATACTAAGGTGATGATGGCAGAGATGATGTACGCGTATTTTCTCTTTCCGATGAAATCAAACCAAGTTTTTCTGAAGATATTTTTACTCAAAGAAGTCCAAACGGAGATGTTTTTCCCTTTAGAAAGTCGGCTGAAAATCATCACTCTGGTCAATAGAACGCAGGTGAACATAGACATCAGAATACCGATACCCAAAGTTACAGCAAAACCTTTGATAGGTCCCGTACCGAATACATAAAGCACAATGGCAGTAAGGAAAGAGGTAACATTACCATCTATGATGGCAGATAGGGAGAAATTAAACCCTTCGTTATAAGCTTCTCTGATGTTTTTTCCTGCGAATAATTCTTCTTTGGTTCTTTCGTAAACAATAACATTGGCATCAATAGACATTGCCATAGATAGCACCACCCCTGCAATACCAGGTAGGGTAAGGGTAGCATCCACAGAGTCCATAATTCCCATTAGGAAGAAAAGATTAATCGCCATAGCAATAACGGCATAAACCCCCGCACCACCATAATAGAAAATAAGGTAAGCAATGATGATAAGGAATGCGAATATAAAAGAGTAAAGCCCTGCTTGTACAGATTCTGCCCCAAGTGATGGCCCTACAACTTCGGCTTGAACAATCTTAGCCCCCGCAGGCAATTTACCAGCCCCTAAAACATTTACCAAGTCTTGTGCTTCATCTTGTGTAAAGTTACCAGAGATTTGAGTTCTACCATTCGGGATTTTGTTGATAACATTCGGTGCGGTATAGACTACATTGTCTAGCGTTACTGCCACAGGTTTGCCTACATTTCTTTCTGTAAGTACCGCCCAATCTCTTGCTCCTTTGCTATCCATCTGCATATCTACCACTATTCTGCTTAGCTCATCGTAGCTGATGTTCGCCGTTTCTACTGCTCCATCTACTGGTGCTTTTTGGCTGATGTTTCCACGGATGGCATAGAGTACAAGGCTATTAGGATCTGAGTTTTCAGGTTTATACCCCCACATAAACTGGGTGTATTTTAGGTTAGCAGGTCTAGCCTCTTTAGCGATTTTATGGTTAAGGATTTTATTAACGGTAGCTGTGTCAGATAGTTTTACTGTAGCTACGCCGTTAGAGCTCAGTTTGTTGAGCTGTAATAATCCTTCGAAGTTGGTTAGTTTTGCTACTCCTAAAGAATCCGCTTTAAGCGACACAAGAGAATTAACGGTTTGGATGTAAGGATATACTTCATTAATCTGTTGTACTTCCCAAAACTGAAGTTTAGCAGAGGTTTGAAGCATCTTTTTCACTCTATCGATGTCTTTCACCCCAGGCATTTCTACGGAGATTCTTCCTGTACCAGGTACTCTCTGCACATTAGGCTGAGTAACGCCCATTTTATCAATACGCGTACGGATTACCTCATAGGCAGTTCCTGTAGAAAGCTCTATTCTTTTCTTTACGATGTCTTTTACTTCTGCATCGGTAGTATTGTACTTAATTTCGGTAAGGTTGGTATTACCAAATACTTCTGGGTCAGCAAGTTTTAGATTAGCGTTTTTGGCTTTGTTTACTGCATCAAACTGAATGAAAAAATCATCAATATATGATTTTGTAGAGTTTTTCTGAACTTGGTCTGTTCTATCCAAAGCCTCGATGAGGATAGGGTTAGAAGAATAATTGGTAAGATTGTTTACCAAGTCTCTTTGGTTAATTTCCAAAAGCACATTGATACCCCCTTTCAAGTCTAGACCTAGCTTCATCTCTTTCTCCTTCGCTTTGGAGTAGTAAAGCTCTGTAAAGCCGAGATTCAGAGTGTCTTTAGAAAGTTTAGCGATTTCTTTTTGATACTTCACAGGGTCGTTACCAGCGATGGCGGTTGCCTGTTTTTCAATCTTGCTTGCATACCAAGTTGGCAAAAGTTCATTGAGACAGATAAGCCCCAGAACTATGGCTACTAGTGTAATGAGTCCTTTTCCTTGCATTTTAATTACAACATTAAATTATTTTATAATCGGCAAATATAATGAATTTAATTATATATTGGTTGATAGTTGATGGTTCTCACTGGTTAGAAAGTTAGAGGGTTAGATTTTAGAGGTTAGAAAATCGTCTTTTCTCTTTCTCCCTTCTTCTTTTTTCAAAAAAACTCAACACTTTCAATTGGTTGATAGTTGATGGTTGTCGGTTGATGGTCGTCACTGGTTAGAAAGTTAGAGGGTTAGATGTTAAAGAAAAGTCTTTTCTCCTTCTTCCTTCTTCTTTTTTCAAAAAAAACTCAACACTCAAAACTTTTAAACCGTCATAGAAAAGATTCTAGTTTCGGGTTGTTTTCTTAGCATTCTCAGGTCAAAAGTCATTGCGACATTTCGGGTGAAAGCTCTTCCTTTTTCGGTAATGGTGATGTGGTTTTCAGAAAGTTTTACCAATCCATCGGCTTCCATTTCCTTGAGTTTTTCCAGAGATTGCTGTATTTCTGGTAGGTAAGTATTTTCAGACCAAGAGGTTTCCAATCGGCACATCAGATTAAGGATGTGCTGGCGGATAATGAGGTCTTCATCCGTAAGGATATGCCCACGGAACACAGGGATTTCTCCTGCTTCTACGCGTTTTTGATAGTCTTCCACGGTTTTCTCATTCTGAGCAAAAGCATACCAAGAATCCGAGATGGCACTCATTCCCAAGCCTACCATCAGTAAAGTTTTGCTAGAAGAATAGCCCATAAAATTTCTATGGATATTCCCGTTGATAAGGCTTTGATAGAGTTCATCGTGCTCTAGAGAGAAGTGATCCATTCCCACTTCTTTATAGCCCAATTGTTCTAATAATTGCTTGCCGTTTTCGTAAAGTTTTCTTTTTTCTTCGCCACTCGGGAGGTCGTTTTCATCGAATCCTCTTTGCCCTACACCTTTAATCCAAGGCACATGAGCATAGGAGTAAAACGCCAATCTATCGGGTTTTAGCTCCATTGTTTTCCTGATGGTAAATTCCATTTTGTCCCAATTCTGATGTGGTAAACCGAAAACCAAATCGTGAGAAATGCTGGTGTAGCCTATCTCGCGAGCCCACTGGGTAACGCGTTCTACATTTTCAAATGGCTGAACTCTATTGATGGCTTTCTGAACTTCCAAATCATAATCTTGAACCCCAAAACTGCATCTTCGGAAGCCTAAATCATAAAGCATTTGCAGATGTTCCTTAGTGGTATTATTGGGATGTCCTTCAAAGCTGAACTCTGGCTGCTCGGCGATATTAGCCTTAGCGAAAATACCCTCTAATAAGGTTTTTAGGTTCTCTGGCGAGAAGAATGTAGGTGTGCCACCTCCTAAATGCAACTCTTTTATGGTAGGTTTTTCTCCGAAAAGCTGAAGGTAGAGTTCCCATTCTTTCAATACAGTTTCCAGATAGGGGCGTTCTACGGAATGTTGCTTGGTAATTCTCTTGTGGCAAGCACAGAAGGTGCACAGGCTTTCACAAAATGGTAGGTGGATGTATAGGGAAATCCCTTCGGTATGATTACTTTCGTTGAAGGCTTTTATCACAGATTGTCTCCATCGCTCGGCGGAGAAACTGCTTTCATCCCAAAAAGGCACGGTAGGGTAAGAGGTGTAACGCGGGCCAGGGATATTGTATTTGTCTATTAGTGATTTATTCATACTGCAAAAATACTTAATTTATCTTATATTGTATGATAGTATTTAGAAGGTTGGATTTTAGATATTAGAGAGTTAGATATTAGAAGGTTAGAAAAAAAGTCCTTACTCTTTGCTCTTTGCTCTTTCTTCTTTCCTCAAAACTCAGCACTCAAAACTAAAATTGGTTGATGGTTGTCAGTTGTTGGTTGATGGTCAAAAACTCAAAACTCAACACTCAACACTCAGCACTCAACACTCAGCACTCAAAACTTATAATTGCTAGAAAGTTAAAAGGCTATAAAGTTAGAAGGTTAGATATTAGAGGGTTAAGATGTTAGAACATTGAAGGAGAGTTTTACAAATCTTTTGTGAACCGTTTGAATAAAAGGTTACTTTTTTATAGCATAATTGGGATTAAACTACGGGTAAAAAATTTCCTAGTTAGGAAAATTCAATTTCCTGCTTAGGGATTTATAATTTCCTGCCTAGTAAAATCTGTAGGATAGTGTAGAGAAAAAATTGAGTCAATTTTTTGAAAGATTGACTCAATTTTTTGAAAAATCGAGTCGATCTTTTTGAACCTTGAAAATTGATACTTCTCTTGGATGAAAGTTTAGCTAAAATAGATGATAGGTTAGGAATATATTGCTAAGATAATAGATGGAAATACTTGGTATTACTAAAAGTTTATATTGGGGATTTAAAAAAAATGCTCTGATTTTAGATTTCATCAATCAAAAAAATCACTTTCAAATTCGCATATTCCACTTATAGAGTGTATTTTTGCAAGACATCTTTTGGTTATGAAAAAACTGCAAAATATCCTTATTTCTACCCGCACTATGGCGGTGCTTTTTGTGGTATATGCCGCTGCTATGGCGTATGCTACTTTCTTGGAAAACGATTACGGAACGCCTACTGCCAAGGCACTCATCTACGAAGCCAAGTGGTTTGAGCTGGTAATGTTTCTCCTCATTCTCAATTTCATAGGCAATATTGCTAGATACCAGCTTTGGCGAAAAGAAAAATGGGCGGTATTGGTATTTCACTTGGCATTTATTCTTATTTTTATAGGAGGTGCCATTACGCGGTATATCAGTTATGAAGGGCTTATGCTCATCCGAGAGGGAGAAACTTCCAGAGAAATTATTACTGATAAAGAGTTTTTCAAAATTCAAGTTGAAGAAAAAGGTGAGGTGCTCAATTATAAAGATCTACCCTATATGATGATCCCCAACTCCGCCAAAGAAAATGCTTGGATAGCCAAAATTTTACCCCATCAATTCAGTGCCAATTATGATTTTAACGGGAAGAAAATCAGCGTAAAACAGCTGAGCTATGTGCAACGAAAAAAAGACTCTCTTCTGGCAAATGCTAATGGGACAGAATACCTTCATTTTGTATTTGCAGGAGATAACGGCAGAGTTAATTATTTCTTGAAAGATGGAGAATCCAAATCTATAAAAGGAACTTTGGTAAGCTACAATCGTCCGATAGATGGTGCCATAGAATTTAAGAAAGAAGGTAATCAATTGTTTATCAAAACACCTGTAGATGCAGACTATATGACAATGGCAACGCAAGCCACGGGCAAAACTACCCAAAATGAATATCAGCCTTTGGTGCTTAGAAGTCTTTATACCATTAATGATATTAGAATCGTGGTACCAGAAGGCATCAGAAAAGGTGACCTAATGGCAGTGGAGGGCGATAAGAAAAAAGATAAAGGCATTGCCGATGTGCTTACCGTAGAAGTGCAAGCACCACAGAGCAAAGCCATAGTAGAACTACCCGTAGAGAAAGGCAATCCTAATCTCTTCAAACAGATTACTTTAGATGGAATGAATATTATGCTGGGCTTTGGAGCAAAGGTTTACAATACGCCATTTGCTTTGAAGTTAGATGATTTTGTGATGGAAACCTACCCAGGAAGTTCATCGCCAAGTGCCTATGAAAGTCATATTCAAATCATAGACGATGGTAAGCAAACGCCATACAAAATCTATATGAACAATGTTCTCAACCACAAAGGGTACCGTTTCTTTCAGGCAAGTTTTGACCAAGATATGCGAGGAACACACCTTTCTGTTAATCACGATTTTTGGGGAACGCTCATCACTTATATCGGTTATTTTTTCCTATTTACCGCGATGTTTGTAGTTTTCTTCTGGAAAGGAACACACTTCTGGAAACTCAATTCTATGCTAAGAAACTTAAACAAAAAGAAAATAGCCACTGCCATTGCACTTTGGTTGGCTTTGGGATTGAACGCTCAGAAGATTGAGATGCACGGCACTACCGATGGTAGCAGAGAAAACGCCAAAGTAACCCAAGGTACCCATACTCACGCTGATGGTACGGTACACGCCAATGATGCCCACGCAGAGGAATCTCACACCACAGCACCACAGCAAAATTCGGTGGCAAGGTCTTTCCAAACGATGAAGCAGATTTCTCCAGAGGAAGCCATTGCTAAAAATAAAATATCAAAAGAACACGCCGATAAATTTGGCTATCTTTTGGTTCAGAATATCGAGGGAAGAATAGTGCCTATCAATACTCAGGCTTTAGAAGTATTGAGGAAATTATACAAGCACGATAAGTTTAAAGGGAAAGACGGTCAGTCTCTCACTGCCGAACAATGGTTTCTTTCCATCAATACCGATGCACCCAGCTGGGCAATGGTACCCCTCATTAAAGTAGGAACTAAAGGAGGCGAAGAACTGAAAAAGAAAACCAAAGCTAATGACGATGGCTATACATCATTGATGAACCTTTTCCCGTCTGATAGCAATGGTAATCTGAGATATGTTTTGGAACAAGACTATCAAGAAGCGTTTAATAAAAAGCCTGCCGAGCAAAGCAACTATGATAAAGAAGTGATTGCTGTAAATGAAAGAGTGCAGATTTTTAACGAGTTTTTCAGTGGACAGCTGATGAGGATAGTCCCTGTAAAAAACGACCCTAATTCCACTTGGCATTCTTGGTTGAATCAAAACTTTGAACCAGATATGGAATCTCAAGCCGTAATGGGGCCTTACTTTGCAGCGGTATTAGAAGCCCAACAGAATGGTAATTGGGCAAAAGCCGATAGGGAATTAGAAAAACTATCTGGCTACCAGCAGACTTGGGGTAAAAATGTAGTGCCATCAAAAACCAAAGTAGATTTGGAGGTATTTATGAATAAAGTGAATATCAACTTCAAACTTCTCATTTTCTACAGTCTCATTGGGGGATTATTGGTGATTTTGGGCTTTATAGAATTGTTTAAACCACATAGACTGTTCCAAACCATCATCAAAGGACTTCTGGTTGTTGGTTGTATTGGTTACTTTTTACAATTTTTAGGTTTAGCGGGAAGGTGGTATATCTCTGGGCACGCCCCTTGGAGTAACGGTTATGAAGCCATTGTGTTCATCTCTTGGGTAGGCATTACGGCAGGGCTTGCATTGTATAAGAATGCCAATGCTCTGATTCCAGCAGCAGGGTTTATGGTAGCGGTTATTATGATGGGCTTTGCCCACGGTGGTTCGGCGTTAGACCCACAGATTACGCCATTGGTTCCGGTACTGAAATCGTATTGGCTCATCATTCACGTAGCAATTATTGTAGCGAGCTATGGTTTCTTTGGTCTATCTTTTGTGATTGCGGTAATCTGCTTGTTCTTTTATCTTTTTGCCAATAAAAAATCATACCAGAGACATAACGAGAAAACCATTAAAGAACTGACCATCGTTTCCGAAATGTCTCTTAATATAGGATTGTATGCCCTTACAGTAGGAACTTTTCTGGGAGGAATTTGGGCAAACGAATCTTGGGGACGCTATTGGAGCTGGGACCCTAAAGAGACTTGGGCATTTATATCTGTGATGGTTTATGCCTTTGTCATTCATATGAGATTGGTACCAGGTTTGCGTGGTAGATGGGCGTTCCATACCGCATCTATGTTTGCCATCAGCTCTGTGATAATGACCTATTTTGGGGTGAATTATTACCTTAGTGGATTGCACTCTTACGCATCGGGAGACCCTATTCCTGTACCGCTGTGGGTTTACTTAGGAGCGGGCTTTATGATAGTATTATCAGTAGCGTCGTACTTTAAGCACAAAGCGTTGAACCAGAAATAAATAAAAAAGCGAATTCAGAAATGAGTTCGCTTTTTTTTTGCTATATTGACATACAATAGAAAATGAGAAAGTTTTATCAGGTATTATGATGAATGACAGAGCTTTATAATATTTCTGCAAGTTGCTGTGTGAGATTTTTTCTGGAGAACGCTTGGATGTTATGGGTATTGGATTTCAGTTGTCCGCTTTTCCAAAGTTGATACATCTGGAAAAGATATTGTTTCAGTTCATCTTTTTGGGAGTAGGTAAAATGCCTTCCTGCATTGGTGGATTTCAAGATGGTTTCCACATCAGAACCGTTGCTGCCAAACGATAAAATCTGATTGCCCGTTGCCAGATATTCAAAAATTTTACCAGGGATAATACCTCTGGAGCTTTCTTGTGGAAAATTGGTAATGAGTAGCATATCAGAATTTTGCATTTCTTTAAAAGCCTCTTGATGATTCAGATATCCATAGTTTTGTACTTTATCTTTTAGTGGAGAATGGTGGATATGGGCAAGAATAGTATCGTCTATTCTACCTACAAATTTTAACTGAAAATTTTGGGCAAAGGTTTCATCTTCTCTTACCATTTCCTCTAAGGTTTTCCACAAAATTTCAGGATTCCGAAGTTGCTCCAATACTCCAATATAAGCCAATGTAAAATAGGGTTGGTTTTCTATTTCGGGGGTGATATTTGCCGTGTTTTCTATGTCAAAACCATTGGTGATGCACACCGCATTGGCACCCTTTTTTCGGAAATTTTCAGCATCGGTGTAGCTGGTGGCAAGGGTAATATCTGCGGTGCTGAATATCTGCTGTTCTAGTCTGCGATGTTTCGCATCTGCCCATTTCGTAAGTTTCAGATGCTGATAGTAGGAGATTTCTGTCCACGGGTCTCGGAAGTCGGCTATCCATTTCAGATTGGGAAAATGTTTTTTCAGTCCCAGACCGATGAGATGCAACGAATGCGGAGGTCCTGTGGTGATCAAAGCATCATAATGATGCTCAGAAAGGTGTTTTTTCAAAAAATCTAAGGACGGATTTACCCAAAAAACACGGGCATCAGGAATGAAAAAATTTCCTCTTACCCAAATGGATAATTTGGATTTCCAACTCTGATTTTTTCCTACATCAAACTGCCCAGCTTTGAATTTTTTATTTTTTTTATTGAGTTTTTCTGCCCATTGGTAGGGCTCCCATATTTTGGTTTTAATGGTATTCACCCTTACGGGGATTTCTTGCATTAGGCTTTCATCCAATAGTGGATAGCTCGGGTTCTCTGGAATGAAGACTGTGGGTTCCCAGCCAAAATCTGGAAGATACTTGGAAAACTTTAGCCAACGCTGTACTCCAGGCCCACCTGCTGGTGGCCAATAGTAGGTAATGATGAGAACTTTTTTAGGTTGCATTGTTTTAGTTTTGCTTAGCAGAAAGTTGTCTTTGGCGGTATTCATAGCCGATGCCCGCTAAAGACAATAACAAAAATAATCCAAACACCAGCATAGAGATGGTTTTCCCCGTTTGCAATACTTCTGGTTCAAAGAGCATTTTCACTTCGTGACTTCCTGCAGGGAGGTGTACCGCTCTGAGGAGGTAATTGGCTTTGATGTACGGCACTTCTTTACCATCCACCATTACTTTCCAGCCTTTCGGATAATAAATTTCTGAAAAGACAGCCAATTGAGGGGTTTTAGACTCTGCTTTGTAAGTGATGGCATTGGGCTGATAATGAACCAGATTGATGTAAGCGGTGCTATCTTTGGCTAAGGTTTTTCCGCTGAAATAGGCTTTGTCTTCGGTAGAAACTACGGCTGTTTTTTTGTTATCAATGATGTCAATAGCATCTATTTCTTCATTAGGATTAGCTGCCCAATGAATATCAGAAACCAGCCACGCATTGCCGTTGGCATCGGGATTGGTAACGGCTTGTGGTTGCTCGCTACTTCCAAAAATCATATATTTTGCATTAAGCATATTGAGAATTTTCGGCACCTTTACAGTATCCATATTTTGAAAATAATGGTTGATAAGGTCGTCATAGCGTCTTAATTTGGCAGCAGAATATCCTCCAATGGAAGCTTTAAAATAGGAAGTATTGGTCTCGTTGAATGTTCCTAGGGTCTGATTATAAATTCGGTAATGGGTCTTATCGTTTTGGCTGATGTTTTCCAAAGTTTTATTGATATTCACCTGAGATAATAGCCCTTGGATGTAAGGATTTTCTGCGGCTTTATCCGTTAAGAAATCCGAAGTTTCCGTAATGAAAGGATTATCAGCAAAAGCCTTATCGGCATAGTTGCCATCGTTCAAATATCTTTTGTTTACCGACCATAAGTCTAATAAACTAACCAAACCGATGACCAATAATGCGATATTTTGATTGATTTTTTGTTTTAAACTAAACCAAAGAATCCCTGCTACGATGAGTACATAAACTAAAGCTTTGATGGCATCTGTGCGGAACATTTCGTATCGTTTTCCTACCAAATAGTCTAGTAAATAAGGCGGAAGGTATTGTTTTTCAGTATCGGTATAGAAGCCTAGAAGTGACTTTCCAAAGATTAATAAAATTAAAACCAAACCTAAAACACTTCCCGATACATAAGTTAATACTTTTTGTTTGTATTCTGAGGATAATTTAGCTTCATTGTAGAAACGATAAAGTCCTAAAATAGCAATGAGTGGGAATAATAGCTCTACCACTACCAAAATGGAAGAAGGGGCACGGAATTTATTGTAAAACGGTACCACATCTATAAAGAAGTTGGTAAGTGGGGCAAAATGATGTCCCCAAGCTAGTAAAATAGTGAGGATGGAAGCTCCTAAAATCCAATAACGGTATTTTTTTCCGGCAAAGAAGAAGCCTAGAATGGCCAAGAATACCACCACTGCCCCTTGATAAGCAGGGCCTGATGTTCCCGGCTGATCTCCCCAATAGGTGAGCGAAGAAAACCCACGCGAAATCATATCCATCTCTTGCTGAGAGGAGACATTGTCTTGTACCAATTGTTGTATATCCGCCATCATCTCTTCGGAGCCTTCTTCTTGGCTACCGCCACCCATCAATCTCGGAATAAATAGATTGAGCGTTTCCAGCTTGCCATAGCTCCACATTGTGATGCTTTCTCTATCCAGTCCTGATGTGTTGGCTTTTTGGCGGTCGTTATTTAGGATTTGTTTTCCTCTTACGGTTTCTTTTACATATTCTGAGTTAGCAAGCAATCTCTGGGCGTTCATACCCACTCCAATGGAAAATGCTAAAGCCAAGATTCCTGTGGAAATGAGAAAATGTTTCATAGGAACCTTTTTTTGTATGGCACGCACCAATTCTGAAACGAACAAAAAGCCCAAAGCGATGAAAAGGTAATAAGTCATCTGTGGATGGTTGGCAGCAATCTGAAGCCCCATAAATAATGCCGTAACGATGAAGCCTAGGATATATTTTTTTCGGATATAGACCAATAAAATCCCAGCTAAAAGCGGAGCAAAATAGGCTATGGTATGAACTTTACCATTATGCCCTGCCGCAATGATGATGTAGAAATAGGTGGAAAGTCCAAAAAAAGATGCACCCAATAAGGCGTATTTCCAGTTTCTGGTGACTACCATTCCTAAAAGGAAAAAACCTGAAAAAAGTAGAAATAAATAATTGGCAGGTTTGGGTAAGAAATTCAGTACATTATCCACCTGCTTAATGAGGTCACCTCTAAACTGAGCTCCAGTTTGGTAAGTAGGCATTCCTCCAAACATTGCATCGCTCCAGTAGGTTTCATCGGTATTGTTGGCACGGTAGTCTAGCAATTCCTTTGCACCACCTTTATAATGAACAATATCTGGTTGTATCAGGGCTTTTCCTGAAATAATAGGAGTAGAATACCCAATGGCTAAGATGATAAAGGAGATAAGGCAAAGGGTAATGGCTATTATGGTGTTTCTTTGTTTTAGCATCTTCAAATAGATATAGCAAGTACGCTTCCATAATCAAAATGGAAGCGTATTGGGTTGTGTTGAAATTATTGTTTTTGTCCTTCTTTGATTTCTTCGTACTCTACGGTTTCTGCATCCCAATTCATTTTCTTGTCCTTGATGGTTGGGTTATTTTTAGGAGTAGAAGATGGATTGGAGGTAGGAAATTGATAAAAAGATTTGAAAAACATCCTTTTCAAAATATTCCAAACGAAGAAAATGATAATCGTAGATAGAATGGTAAGTAAGATAAATTTCATAACTTTTTGTTATTGAGTGATTTTGTTATTTATTTTGAGGGTTTACAATAACGGTAGTGGTGGTATTGCTTTTCATTGTTTGGCTTTGTTTACCATCAGACAAGGTTTCCGTTTGGTTGGTTTTCACGGAAATATTTTGATTTTTAATCCAGCCTGTATTTTGGTCTAAAGTTACAATTCCACTTTGGCTCAGTTCAGAAGAAATACTGTGGGTAACGCCCTCTTGGGTTTGTTTGTCTGTTTTCTTTGGGATACCTCCATTTACGGAGATGGTTACTATACCGTTTTCTACGCTTTTCAGGGTATATTTAGTGGTAAGTTTTACGCTGCCATCTGCGGAAGCATTTTCAGATTCTGTCCAAGACTGTCCTATTTTAGCACCTGCCTTTGGAAGTACCGCAAGGTTGTTTGCCAGTTGCTCTTTGATGGCTTTTTCATTAAAACTTTGTTTAAAACCTTCTAAGAAAGCAGATTTTTCTTTGACATCTTTAATGAAAGCAGCAGTAGCGGTATTCACTTTATTGTAGATGGCATCAAAACCAGTAATGGAAACAATCTCACCATTTTGTTTTAACTTCATTTTAAGCTTATTCCCCACCAATGCTTTGTTAACACTCCACATCGCTTTTAGATTAGCATCTTTAGGAGCGGCACCTTTAGTATCCACAGAAACTGTTTTTCCATTGGCACTTTGAGAGCTGCTTTTACCCAAGATATTGATGTCAATATCGTACACACCATCCTTAAAATCTACCACAGTGAAAGACATCTCATCGGTAGAGTTAGCCGTTCCAGATGCCGTTTTTCCATCTGGACTGGTAAGGGTCTGCACATTTCTTTGAAAAGTGGTAAGAGGGTAGGTTTCTCCCTTTTGAAGTTTGAATTGCTGAGTGTACACGCCATTATGCTCTGCAATGGCAAGAGCATTATCCGTAGTGGTTTCATCTTGATTTTTCACTTCTGTAGAGTCCGTAGCAGGAACTTCCACGGTAACAGTTTTTCCTGTCTTAGGGTCAATTTTAGTAACGGTTTTAGTATCTTTTTTACAAGCCATCACAGTAAGAGATAGTACGGCTATTGCAATGATTTTTTTCATTTGATGTTTTTATAATAATTTAAAATTGTTGATTTATTTTTTGTCTAATAGCTTCATAGAGAATAGCTCCACAAGCTACTGAAACATTGAGCGATTGGGTTTTTCCTTCGATGGGAAGTTTTATTTTTTCATCGGAATGATGTAGTACTTCTTTAGAAATTCCCGTTTCTTCGTTGCCCATTACCAAGGCACAAGGCTCTGTAAAATCTACTTCATAGATGAGTTTCTGTGCTTTCTCTGTAGCGGCAAATACCTGTACACCACTTTGCTGAAGAAAATCTACGGTATGAGCCAGATTGTTTTGTTTACAAATTTTGATATTGTAAATAGCACCAGCAGAGGTTTTTATCGCATCAGAATTGATAGGGGCAGCACCTTTCTCTGGGATGATGATGGCATCTATGCCTACGCATTCGGCGGTACGGCAGATGGCTCCAAAGTTTCGTACATCGGTCAATCTATCAAGGATAAGTAAAAAAGGCGTTCTACCTTCTTCAAAAATCTGTGGCAGAATATCTTCTATCTTATGAAAAGGGACATCGGATATAAATGCCACTACGCCCTGATGGTTTTTCCTTGTAAAGCGATTGAGCTTTTCTACAGGAACATAATTGGGGCGTATTTTATGCTTTGCCAAAATCGCTTTTAGTTCGGCATAGATAGGGCCTTGTAGAGCGTTTTGTACAAAAATTTTGTCAATTGTTTTTCCAGCCTCTATGGCTTCTATTACGGGACGAAGCCCAAATATAAAATCGTCTTTCATCTATCTTTTTTAGAGTGATAAATTTTAAGTTTTGAGTTTTGAGTTTTGAGTTTTTGACCATCAACCATCAGCCAATTTTAGTTTTGAGTGCTGAGTTTTGAGGAAAGAAGAAAGAGCAAAGACTTTTCTCTAACTTCTAATATCTAACTTCTAACTTCTAACCTCTAACCTCTAACTCTCTAATACCTAACCTCTTCTTAGTCTCTCGCTAAGACTTCTCTCCAATAATGGCTCTTTTTTGAGCTAAAGCATAGCCGTAGTGGATACTTTCGTGCATATTATTGAAGATGATGGTATCTTGTATGCTTTTCAAATCCATTCCAAAGCTGGTGGTATAAGGTGTATAGTCACTAAAAAAATCATCATCATAATCCTTCATCAATATTTTAGAAGTTTCCATAAGCAGAAACTCCAAATCTTCCACCTCCGAAGCTTGTACATTCAGGTTGGGCAGTGTTCCTTTTTTATAAGTTTCTATCCAGTAATTATCCACTCGGAAGGGGTTGCCACTCAGGTAGTAGCACAGCAGTTGCTGGGTAGCCACGGTGTGGGCAATATTCCAGTAGATATTGTTATTAAATCCATCTGGGATAATGATAAGGTCTTCCAGAGGGGTACTTCTTAGAATATCCAAAAGATTCTGTCTTACTTGGCGATGAGCCTGAAAATGATAGTTCATACCTAAGATTTTAAGTTTCAAAAATAATCTAATTAATTGAGAGTGACAAGTGAGCATTTTTTTTATTTATGGAACATTTAAAGAAATATTAAAATTTTATCTATTTGATAAATAGTTTGTTAAGTGAATAAAAGGAAAGGCTTGGATTATAATCGTGTTAAAAATAAAATTTTACGATGTGGAATGATGCTTTTTTTTAACAAATTTTAACGCATTATTGGCATTTATTGTGTTGATTGTTGGGCGAATTTATTGCAATTTTACCAAATATTTTTTATCAAATTATGTCAGAACTAAATCAAGCGGAAGATATTAAGCAGCTTACCGAGAAAGTAAGGGAGCAAAACTATTACTTTACCCTGCTGAGGGAGGAGATGAACAAAGCCATTATAGGGCAAAGTTATATGATAGATAGGCTTCTTATAGGGCTTTTGGGCAATGGGCATATCTTGCTAGAAGGCGTGCCAGGATTGGCAAAAACACTTGCTATAAAATCTCTTGCAGAGGCGGTAGATGGAGCATTTTCCAGAATACAGTTTACACCAGACCTATTGCCTGCCGATGTGATAGGCACGCAGATATACAATGTGAGAGATAATGATTTCTCTATGAAAAAAGGACCTGTGTTTGCCAATTTTGTTTTGGCTGATGAAATCAATAGAGCGCCGTCTAAGGTGCAATCTGCCCTATTGGAAGCAATGCAAGAAAAACAGGTAACCATAGGAGAAGAAACTATGCCACTGCCAAAGCCATTTTTGGTTTTGGCTACTCAAAATCCGATAGACCAAGAGGGAACTTATCTTTTGCCCGAAGCTCAAAGCGACCGCTTTATGCTGAAATGTAAGATAGATTACCCAGAGTTAGAAGATGAAAGAAAGGTGATGAGGATGGTCTCTACAGCCCATCAGGTAACGATAAAACCCGTGATTTCATTGCAAAATATAATGGAAGCCAAGCAATTGGTTCATCAGATTTATTTAGATGAAAAAATAGAACAGTATATTTTGGATATGGTATTTGCCACGCGTTTTCCAGAGCGTTACGGATTATCAGATTTGAAAAACTATATCAGTTTTGGAGCTTCTCCTAGGGCGTCTATCAACTTAGCCATTGCTGCCAGAGCCTATGCGTTTTTGAAAAACAGAGCCTTTGTTATTCCAGAAGATGTGAAAGCCGTGGCAAAAGATGTGTTGCGACATAGAATAGGATTAAGTTTTGAAGCGGAAGCTGAGAATGTAGATGCTGACCAAATAGTGGATAAAATCCTTGGAAGAGTACAAGCTCCATAAGTGTTTTTGAGTAAAGAAATAGAGTAGAGTGCTGGATTTTATCGTTTTTGAACATCGATAAAGCACGCGTTTCAGAGTCTCATCACAGTGATATTTGGAACATAACAAGCAAAAGAAGATGCAATTGAACATCACCGATATTATAAAAAAAGTAAAACAGATAGAAATTCGCTCTCGGAAGAAATCGGAGGCGATGCTGATGGGGCAGTACCACTCTGCAATGAAGGGGCAAGGAATGACCTTTTCCGAGGTAAGACCTTATCAGTTTGGCGATGAAATCCGAAGAATAGATTGGAATAAAACCGCCCGTTTTAGAGAGCCTTATGTGAAGGTGATGGAGGAAGAGCGAGAGCTTACCGTAATGCTGATGGTAGATGTTTCGGCATCAATGGATTACGGTACCAAAACCGCCCTCAAAAGAGAATTGGTAGCAGAGATATGTGCCAGTATTGGTTTTTCTGCCAGTGGAAATAATGATAAAGTAGGATTGATTTTATTTGCAGATAAGGTCTATAAAGTAATTCCACCACAAAAGGGGAGAAAACATATTTTAGCCATCATATCACACATTCTCACCGCAGAATATATCCCCACACCTACCAATGTGGATGTTGCCTTGCAATATCTAATGAATGTATTCAAAAAGAAATCATTTGTTTTTATGTTTTCGGATTTTGATGATGTGCTGGATAAGCGGACGCTTGCGGTGGTTGCCAAAAAACACGCTATGCTGGGACTGAGGATATACGATGAAAAAGATAAAGAAATACCCGATGTAGGCTATGCTCTTTTTCAAGATGCCGAAACAGGACAAGAGTTTTGGGTGAATACCGCTAATAAACGCTGGCGTTATCAGTTTGCAGAACATCAAAGGGAGAAACTAAAGCAGCTTCAAGAGCAGTTTGAAAGTACTTCGGCAGGTTTTCTTAATATCAGTTCAGAAGGGGATTATGTAAAGGCGTTGTATCAATATTTTCAAAAAAGATAGATTGTAAAAACATTGAAAAAGATAGGATTAATATTAGCATTATGGCTATCCAGCGTAATGGTTTTTGCTCAGACTTTATCATCAAGTTTGGAAAAGAAAACCATAGCATTGGGAGAGCCTAATATCTATACCATTAGAATAGAAGGTACGCAAGGAAAACCCGTAGAAATGGCACCAAAAAATGAGCTGATGCCTTTTCATTTTGAGGAAATAGATGATAGTATTACCTTGCAAGGGGAGGTCTATGAGAGGCGAATAGAATTTACCGTTTTTGAAGAAGGTGAATTTACCATTCCTGCTTTTGATGTGAAAATAGGCGACGAGGTGACACAGACGGTTTCCTATCATCTGCAAGTCATCAATACCGCACAGAAAGGTGATGTGATTAATGATATTATGGGGAACCAATCTGTGGCAATGAACTTGGTGGATTATTGGGAGCTTTACAAATTTTATATCTTAGGTATTTTAGCTGTTTTAGGACTCATTTTTGTGGTGTGGCAGTTTTGGAAATATGGCAGAAGAAGACAATCAGCACCGATAGTAACCAAAAATGCGACACTGAAAAAATTGGAACAGCTCAAAAAGAAAAAGTATATAGAAACGGGAGATTATCGTGCTTTTTATGTGGAACTGATAGAGATTTCCAGAAATTTTCTCACACAGCAATACCGCATTCCTGCTGATGTTTTGCTTACCGATGATTTGATAGAGCTGATGAAACACAATCAAACCATTTCTCAGGAGAATGAAGCCATTGTAGAAGCCGTATTTTTGCGTGGCGATTTGGTGAAATTTGCCAAAACCTTTCCCGATAAGACCACAATGGAAGAAGACTGGCGGGCAATGAGAGATTTGGTAAAACGCTCATCAGAAGATTTAGAATTTGAAAACCTGAGAAAAGATGTTTGATTATAATTTTGAGTTTCATAGCCCTTGGTTCTTGGCTCTTTTCTTACTATTGATTCCTTTGCTATTGAAGGATTTTAGGAAACATCGTCTCAAAGGGATTAAAGTGCCTACTACGCAAGGAATGGCAGAGCATCGCCAGATACATTGGGTATGGTGGTGGCTACGGTTTTCAAAATATGTAGTGCTTTCCGCATTGATTATCGCCTTGGCACGCCCAAGGACTTTCACCATACTAGACCAGCAAGACGAGACCAAAGGAGTAGACATAATGCTTACGATAGACACTTCTTTGAGTATGCTTTCCAAAGATTTGAATCCTGATAGGCTTACGGCATTGCAGGAAATAGCCATTAAATTTGTAAAGCAAAGACCTAATGATAGAATAGGACTAGTAACTTACTCTGGGGAAGCCCTTACAAAAGTTCCCGTTACCACAGACCACGCTGTGCTGATAGAGGAAATCCAAAACATAGACCCTTTGGAATTGGTACCCGGGACTGCTATTGGCGAAGGACTTTCTGTTGCCGTGAGCCATCTAAGACATAGCAAATCCAAAAGCAAAATTGTAATCCTAATGACTGATGGTGTCAATACGATAGAAAACTCATTGTCTCCTTTGGTGGCGGCAGATTTGGCGTTGAGCAATGATATAAAAGTCTATACCATTGGGATTGGGACTAATGGCTTTGCACTGATGCCCACAAGCCTCAATATCTTTGGAGAACTGGTGTTTACAGAAACCGAAGTGAAAATAGATGAAGCCACACTTCTGGATATAGCCAGAAAAACGGGAGGGAAATACTTCCGTGCCACTTCTAATACCAGTCTGGCAGAGGTGTATGATGAAATTAACCAAATGGAAAAATCTGATGTAAAACAATCTAAACTGTACAATTACAAAGAATATTTTAGATTTTTTCTGTGGATAGCCCTTGTGGTTTTGCTGTTAGATGCGTTATTGAGGTGGTTGTTTTATAAATCTGTGATGTGATGAATTGGAGCTTAGGAAATTATTGGTATTTGTTATTACTTCTGCTATTGCCATTATTGGGCGTATTGCTTATCAGTTTTATAAAATGGCGAATGGCAAGGCGACATCTCTTTGCAGAGGAACGCTTTCAGAGGGTATTATTTTCAGAGCCATCGGGGTTTTCAAAGATGGTGCCTTGGCTGTATATTCTGGGGATATTTTTTTTGATAATGTCCATTGTAGATGTAGTATCGGGAAGTGAGCAGGTGAAATCTCAGCAGAAGATGAACAATGTGGTGTTGCTTTTAGATGTGTCCAATTCAATGAACGCAGAAGACCTGCAACCCAGCAGATTGAGCGTAGCTAAAAATATTATGGTGAGTACCATTCAGCAATTGAAAAATGATAGAGTAGGGATGGTGGCTTTTGCAGGAGAAGCCCGCTCCATTATGCCGCTTACCACAGATTTTTCAGCCGCAGAAACCTACATTTCGGGGATTGAAACCTTGATGCTTCAGGTGCAGGGAACAGATTTCCTGAAAGGAATGGAAGAAGCCGCTAGAAAATTTAAAAACACCCCTAAAGGTGCTAAGCAAGTGGTGCTGATAAGTGATGGTGAAGATAATGAAGGGAATAGCAAAGCTGCTATTGATTTAGCAAAAAAAGAAGGCATCCGCGTAATTACCATTGGAGTAGGAACAGATGAAGGGGCTCCCGTGCCAGAGTATATCTATGGACAACTGATGGGCTACAAAGAAACGGGATATGGCGAAACCGTCATTTCTAAAAGAGAAACCAAAGCCCTGAAAGAAATAGCAGAAGAAACTCGCGGTGCTTATATAGATGGTAATCAAGGGGACAATGTGGCTCAGCAATTGGTTGCCAATCTTCAGCAAGGCGGTGGGGCTACAGATGTGCTGGTAGATTCTCAGAACAGTATTCGTTATTATCAATATTTTTTGGCGGTATCGGTATTCTTCTTCTTTCTGATTTACCTTTTCAATCCCAAACGAGATTTGAATGTTTAGTTTTTTTTTAATACTTTCTAATGTTTAGATTTTAATTTTTAAAATTTAGTTAATAGTAATCTTGAAATAGTTTTAAAAATTCAGTATTTGATTTCCCTCAATGTGTTTGAAATAAAATGCAACAGTCGGAAAGGACAAACAAGGTTGATTGTAATCAAATACAGCAGTCGGAAAGGATAAACAAGGTTGATTGTAATCAAATACAGCAGTCGGAAAGGATAAACAAGGTTGATTGTAATCAAATACAGCAGTCGGAAAAGACAAACAAGGCTGATTGTAATCATCTTACTCTCTAACCTCTAACCTCTAAAATCTAACCTCTAACCTCTACCCTCTATTTTTTAACCAAATTTTAACGATTGAACTTCAGTTTTTTAACAATAAAAGAAATACTTTTGTACCAATAATGGTAAAAAGAATTCATATAGCATATATATTTATACTCTTTGGCTTTTTTTGGAGCAATGCACAGGAGCGTTATGCCGCTCTTATTCATAAAGGAAATCAGCAGTACGAGAAAGGAAACTTTGAGCGTTCTGTCTCTCATTTTATGGATGCTGCTACCAAAAATCCCAAGGATTTCGTCGCCCATTACAATCTGGGCAATGCCCTCTATAAACAAAAAAAGTACGAAGAAGCCGCCTCCGAATATGAAAAGGCAGCTCAGCTAGCATCTACTAAAGAGCATAAAGTGGCAGCATTGTACAATCAGGGCAATGTCTATATGCAAACCCAGAATGCAAACAAAGCGGCTCAGCTGTACAAGCAAGCCTTAAAACAAGACCCTTACAATGAAACCATTCGTAAAAATTACGAAATTGCCAAGCTGAAAGAAAAAGAAAATCAGCAACAGAATCAAGATGATAATAAAGGTGGAAAAGGGGGAGACAACCAAGACCAACAAAAAGAGCAAAACAATCCTAAACAAGGCAACGGAGGGCAACAGAAGCATAACGAAGGCAAGGGAGATGAGCAGGAACAAAATTCGCCAGCTCCTCAGCAAAAAGGTATGCCTAAGGATGAACAAGAGGCTCTGCTCAATAGAATAGAAGGTAAAGAACAAGAAACCGCCAGAAAAATATTAAACAAAAACTCATACTCTATGCCAAGAAGCAATGAGAAAGATTGGTAAATGAACGCGAAACTGCAATATTTCTTTTTTGTTTTTGCATCCATACTTACCTATGGACAGGTGAGCGTAGTGTCTGATGTGAGCAAAAGGGAACTCAATGGAAAGGAAACCTTTGTCCTTACCATTGTGCAGGAAATTATAGGGAGCGAAAATGTCCCCGAAACGCCTCTCAGAATGCCGGATTTATCCAAGTTTAATAAAGTGGCAGAAGGCTCTGTGAGGAATATGTTTGAAGACCCGCAGTCCAAGGTTTTGGTTCGGCAGTTGGTCTATGAATATGTCTTAGAACCGAAGCAACCAGGGAAAATACTCATTGGCTCCGCATTGATTACTGTAAACGGGAAAATTTATAAATCTGAACCCTTTTACATCAATGTAAAGGAAGGCGATTTTAGCAAGAAAGCCTTGGCAGAGAATCCATCAGAAGGCGTTTACCTCAATATGGAATTGCAAGATACAGAGGTGTACAGAAACCAGCCTACCATTGTTATCGTAAGAGCCTACAGCAAAGATTTTAATGATTTAAGACGATTTGGCAAGGTAAGTTTTCCTCATCGCGATGGGGTAGAGGTGGTGTCTGTAAGCTATGAGCGGTCAGAAATTCAGCAAAGAGCCAATATGGCATCTCAGGTGATAGCCAAAGCAATGGTGGTTCCCAATTCGGAGGGGAAAATTAATCTCCCAGCAGCATCAGTAACCTTCAATGAAGGTGGCAACAGAACGGAAAAAATCCAGTCCAACCCTGTAAGACTTAATGTAAAAAAATTACCAGATAACGCTCCTAAAAGCTATGATAATGCAGTGGGACACTATCACCTTAGTCTTAGTCAGTCGTCACCTTCGGATAGAATAGAAGTGAATAAACCTATTGATATTCAGGTAAAACTAAAAGGGGAAGGAAATATAGATGCTTCCCAATTGCCTAAAATTGTAAAATCTGAAAATTACACATTATACCAGCCTAAAATTACCTCTCATCTCAGAGAACATCGGCACGGTATGAAAGGGGAAGTGATAGCACAATATGTTTTAATTCCCAAAAAATCTGGAGAAATAGACATTGCCACGGAAGCCTTTTCGTATTTTAGTCCTCAGAAGCACCGCTATGTAGAGGTTGGTGCTAGTACATTGCGTATCACGGTACTTTCGCCAGAGCAAATTGCCAATGCTAAAACCACTATAGAGAAAGTCAATGAGCTTACCAATAATGTTTTGGATAATGTCAATACGCCTATTGTAGAGGTGAAAAAGTATAAAATTCAAGAGAAAGAAAAAATCAATTGGAAAACCCTTTTGGGAAATTATTCTTTGATAGGGATATTCTTTATCTTGATGCTCTTTATCCTTTCAAGGTATAGGAAGTACAAGCGTACGAATCTCCGTAGAGAAAATATTTCTTTGGGAAGTGTAGCGGAAACCGAAGCCGAGCTAAGAAAAAAAATGGTAATAGACCTAGAGGCTGGAATAGACTTTCTTGAAAAACAATATGAAGAAGGCGATAAAACGGCATTTTTCACCGCTTTAGAAAGCTTGAAAAATGATGCAGAGCGTTTGGTTTCTATGAAATATCAAAAAACCTTGAAACAATACTTTGAAACCGCTAAGGGAAGTACCATTGCAGAGGAGTATCAGCACCTTTTGCATCAGGTGGAAATAGAAAAATATGCTCCGTTTTCGGAAAAAGAAAATCTAAAACAACTGTTGGATAAAGCGATAAAATTGTTTTCGGATATTGCGTGATAGCTTAAAATATTGCTACTTTTGCAAATATAAAAAAAACAAATAGTCCAATGTTGTTAGAGCATATTGATTTAAAGGAAACTTTGACCTGTTTTATGGTGTTATTTGCGGTAATTGATATTGTGGGTTCTATCCCGATTATCGTAAGTTTAAAGCAAAAATTTGGAAAAATAGAATCTGGAAAAGCTGCCGTTGTAGCAGGAGCATTGATGATTGCATTTTTATTCGTAGGTAAAAAAATCCTTAGTTTTATAGGGATAGATGTCAATTCCTTCGCTATTGCAGGGGCGTTTGTCTTATTCATCATTGCTGTGGAAATGATTTTAGGATTGCAAATCCAGAAAACAGAAGAGGTGAAATCTGCATCCATTGTTCCTATTGCATTTCCGCTTATTGCAGGGGCAGGAACGCTAACAACAACGCTTTCCCTAAAAGCAGAGTACCACGATATTAATATTATTTTGGGGATTATTCTCAACTGCCTTTTGGTATATGTGGTGCTGAAATCTGCCAATTGGATTGAACGAAAACTGGGTGTAGGAACCTTAAAGGTGTTAGAAAAAGTATTTGGAATTATATTATTGGCAATTTCTATTAAACTATTTACAGCGAATTTTGCACAATTATTCCAAACTTATGCTAACTAAATCTTAAATATTATGCAAAGAGTTTATCAAGTTTTTCTTGCAGTTTTTGTACTGCTTGTTGCCATCAATCTTTACGCGATAGAATGGTCCATCGGAGTATTGCACGAGGACAATACCAAGTACATCTTTTCTATTGTTGCAGGGATTGTGGGGATTTTGGTAGTGTATGTCCTCAATACTTGGTCTAAGTTGCCTCCTCGCAAATAGCCAAGTTTTTCAGAATAGCTTCCGATTTTAGTTCGGTTTCCAGCCACTCCTTTTCGGGGTGGCTTAGTGCTGTAATACCACCGCCTACATACAGTGAGGCACCATCAGGGCGGAACTCTCCACAGCGGAGATTTACGAAATAGAGTATTTCACTTTCAGTTTCTACACGGATGTAGCCAGCGTAAAATTTTCTATCGTGTTTTTCCAATTTTCGGATGGCTTCTTTACAAATGGTTTTAGGAATACCACATACCGCAGGAGTAGGATGAAGCTCAGAGATGAGCGATTCCAAATCCTTGGGAGCAATAAAACTTTTAAAATCGGTGCGAAGATGTTTGATGTTTCCAGAGATATGGTCGTAAGTTTCAGAGATAGAAAGTGTTTCGCTGTATTGTTTTAAAATATTTTCAATGAATTGGGTAACGGGTTTTTGTTCCTCGATTTCTTTTTTGGTCCAAGTTCCACTGATGGGAATGGTGCCCGCAAGGCTCATTGTTTCAAACTCAGAAGTCTGTTTGTTGTATTTTCCTAAAAGCTCGGAGAAAGCTCCCATCCAGCAGACTTTGTCATTCAGAAGATAGACAAAAGCATTGGGATAGCTGTTGCAGAGATTAAGGAAAGTCTGGGTTAAAGAAATGCTTTTAGAATCTGAAATCTGAGTAAAACGAATTTCTTTTTTTCTGGAAATTACCAATTTTTGCAACTGCTGTTCATTGATAAATTGGATGGCTTGGGTTATTTTATTCAGATAGGTTTCGCGACTTTCTTCCTCTTCTGCGGTTTCAATAGGTTCAAGATGAGATGATAATAATGGTTGGCTCAGCAGGGTTTCTGCGGATATTTCTTGCATTTCACCAGAAAAGCCCAGCCTTGTAGCTTCATCAAAAGACACCCACTCCACAGAGTTTTCATCTGTAGAGTTGAGGTTCAAAGTATAGAATTTGTCATCGTATGGTAATCTGAAAATTACCATTTTAGCTCAATTTATTTAGAGGAATAATGTTATTGGTCATCGTGGTATGATTGGTAAGGTTGCCTCTTTCATCACGAATTTCAATCTGTGAAACGTGGATGGTATGCCCTTTGCGGATAAAAGTAGCTTTCCCCGTTACGATGCCATCTTTTTTAGCTCTCAGATGGTTGCTATTGATATTGGTGCCTACGGGAGCAAATTTTTCCGTATCAATGTGAAGCACGGAAAGGCAAGAGCCCAGCGTTTCTGCAAGAGCCACATTTGCTCCACCGTGCAAAATACCATAAGGCTGATGCACCCTTGGCGTTACGGGCATTGTAGCAGTAAGAGAATCATCATCTACATCTACAAATGTGATTTCTAGGGTGTGCCCCAATGTTTCAGTACCCCAATTATTGAGTCTATCTAAGATTTCTTTTTTTCTTTCTTCTGTCATTAGATGTTTAAATTAAATTGAAAAAAATGAATTAACCATTAATAATTAATAATTAACCATTAACTAGCTAATCTCCGGATTCCAGTTTTCAGGAACTTTTGGATGGATGTCATATTTCTTATAGTAATCGCTAATTTTTTTTAGGATTTCCTCATAGGACATATTCTGAATTTCCTCAAAAGGAATTTGATAACCAAGATAAATGATTTTTCGTTTGAAATCTCCCGCTGCCAACACCATCGGTACTTTGGCAGTCATTGCCATATGGTAGAATCCTTTTCGCCATTTAGGAACCCAACTTCTGGTACCTTCAGGGGTAATTACAAGGCTAAAATCTTCTTTTTCAAATTGTTTAGCTACAAAGTTTACCAAATCGTTTTTTTGAGAACGGTCTATACCAATGCCTCCCAATCCCTTTACTATACTGCCGTACCAAGCTTTAGTATGAGCATCTTTGATGATGATTTTCAGGGGTTTTCCCAATTTCCAATAGGCAAAATTACCGAGGAGGTATTCAGAATTGTGGGTATGTGGAGCCACCACCAAGATGCAGCGGTCAAGGTTGTTCACATCACCGTGCAATACCACTTTCCATCCCATTAATTTGAGTATCAGGCTACCAAGAAGTTTTTTCATTTGTTTAAAATTTTATTAAAAACCAAACCCTCACTGAGAGATATTTTTTACAAATATATTGATTTTATCAGGTTCGTATCAATAGAGGAAGGATAATTTTTTTCTATGATATGATAAATCTCAAACTCTATGATGATGCCTATTTTCTCAATAAAAATTAAATTTGTGAAAACCAAAAAAATAATAAAATGAGTTTTTCTACAGATTTAGAAATTGCCCAGAGGGCAGATATAAAACCAATTAAAGATATTGCGAAAAAAATCAATATTGCAGAAGATGATTTGGAATTTTATGGAAAATATAAAGCCAAATTGCCATTGTCATACATTGATGAAGAGAAGATAAAACAGTCTAAACTCATTTTGGTCTCTGCCATCAATCCAACCCCAGCAGGAGAAGGCAAAACAACCGTCTCTGTAGGGCTTTGTGACGGACTGAATAAAATTGGAAAAAATGCTGTGGCCGTACTTCGTGAGCCGAGTTTAGGGCCTGTTTTTGGCATCAAAGGAGGAGCTGCAGGAGGGGGGTACGCTCAGGTGATTCCTATGGTGGATATCAATCTACATTTTACAGGCGACTTTGCAGCCATAGAAAAAGCTAACAATCTGCTTTCAGCACTAATAGATAATAACCTTCAAAACAAAAAATATAGCTTAAATATAGATCCAAGAACCATTGTCTGGAAAAGGGTAATGGATATGAATGACCGCTCACTCCGTCACATTGTAGTTGGCTTAGGCGGTTCTACCAATGGCATACCAAGAGAGGAAGGATTCAATATCACGCCAGCATCAGAAGTGATGGCAATTCTTTGTATGAGTAAAGATTTTGAGGATTTAAAACAGCGTTTGGGAAATATCTTCATAGGTTATACATACGATAAAAAGCCAGTCTATGCCCGAGACTTGAAAGCAGAAGGTGCTATGGCAATATTGCTGAAAGATGCTATAAAACCCAATCTGGTGCAGACCTTAGAAGGAAATCCAGCCATTCTTCACGGAGGACCTTTCGCCAACATCGCCCAAGGTACCAATACCATTATTGCGACGAAAATGGGACTTTCTCTTGCTGATTTTGTAGTAACAGAAGCTGGCTTTGGAGCAGATTTAGGAGCAGAGAAATTTGTCCATATCAAGTGTCATTATGCGGGCTTTAAACCAGCTGCTATGGTAATTGTAGCCACGGTAAGAGCATTGAGATACCACGGAGGTGCTAAAAAAGGAGAATATGAACATCCTAATATGGAAGCCCTTACCAAAGGAATTGATAACCTTAAAAAACATATTGAAAACTACACCAAACTGCAATTGAAACCTGTGGTGGCTATCAATCGCTTTGCTACCGATGCAGAGGAGGAGCTGGCTTTCATCCAATCCGAATGCGAAAAAATGGGTGTGAAAGCCATTATTGCAGAAGAGTTTACCAAAGGAGGAGAGGGAATGATAGATCTGGCAAACGAAGTGGTAGCCGCTACAGAAACTTATGGTAACAACTTCCAACCTCTATATGATGTGAATGAAAAGGTGGAGGATAAAATCCAAAAAATTGCAACTGAAATCTATGGTGCCGATGGCGTGGTTTATTCTCCAAAGGCTAAAGCCAATCTGAAAGTGATTTACGATTTAGGCCTAGATAAAACCCCTGTATGTATGGCAAAAACACAAAAATCTCTATCTGATGATGAGAAGAAAATTGGGCGTCCTGAAGGGTTTAAAATCACCGTTAGAGAATTTGAATTTGCCGCAGGAGCAGGCTTTGTGATTCCTATCCTGGGAGATATGATGAGGATGCCAGGGCTGCCCAATATTCCAGCAGCCGAAGGAATGGACATCGATAAAGATGGTAATATTACAGGATTGAGCTAAGAAAATATGGAAGTTTATAATTTTGAATTTCAGTATAATATCTGTGTTGGTAAAGCTTTTTTGAATATGTGATGTGATTTTTGGCACAGTTTTTCCAATGTAGAAGGAACGTAAAATTTTAAAATTATGAAAACAATTAAGAAAACAGTTTTAGCATTAGGAGTAGTAACGGCAGGTTTAGTAAGTGCACAGAGTGCAGATATGACGAATATGCTAAAAGTAGGAGTGAATGCTGGTTTTGCAGTGCCAGCAGAGAATGCATCAGCGAAAATCGGGATTGATGTAGCATATCAAAATTTAGTAGTACCAGGTTTTGGTTTAGGTATTGCTACGGGGTACAATCATTATTTTGGTAGAGAGAATGGTTCTATCAATAACAATGATTTCGGAGTAGTGCCAGTAGCTGCTTTACTAAGAGTTTATCCTAAAAAAACAGGTTTTTACTTCGGTGCTGATTTAGGGTATGGTTTTATCACGGGAAGTGATAGAGTAGCTTCTAATATGACTGTACAAAGACCAGATGGTGGGTTTTATTTGAAACCAGAAGTCGGTTTCCACAATAAAGATTGGAACTTTGCGGTACAGTATCAAAAAGTTTTCACTGGGGATAAAGGAAAAATCGGAAACCAAGATTATAGCGTAGGTGCTTTGGGAGTAGGTGTTTCCTATAATATTCCATTAGGTAAATAAGTTTTAGAAACTAATTTTTTAGACCTTTCTCGTAATTGAGAAAGGTTTTTTTTTGATGGTAATGAAAAAACTACTACCTTTACGAGCAAACTATATGTTATGAGTTCCAATATAAAATTTCCACTATATTCACCAGGAATCAACTGTGAGGTTAATAAAAATTGCACAATTATTGCGGCTGACCTTCGTAAGGAAGAGAGTACCTTAGCGGTGTACGAAAGCAAGGAAGGGAAAGTGTTTCAAAAAGTTGAAGTAAAATACACTACGCCAGACTTTGCATCATTTGCAGATTTATTACAAAGTTTTATAGAAGACAATGCCTTGCAAGGTGTTAAACGACTTTCAGTAGCCGTTCCTGGTCCGGTAATGGATAACATTTGTGAAACTACCAATCTCCCTTGGATAGTCAATTTAAATGAAGTAAAAGAGCAATTTAATTTTGAAAAAGCCTTTCTTATTAATGATTTAAGGGCTACCGCCTATTGCTTGGCAGATAATTTGGAAAGTGATTTTGAAGTTTTGCATACTTCCGCCCATAGTAGTACAGGTAATGCCGCTATCTTGGCTCCTGGAAATGGTTTAGGCGAGGCAGGCTTGTTCTTTGATGGTAAGTTTCTCCATCCTTTCGCTACCGAGGGAGGGCATACAGAATTTTCACCACGCAATGATTTTGAAGTCGGTTTTTATCATTTTATGAATAAAATCCACGGTATTGTGACTTGGGAAAGCGTCCTTAATAAAAGTGGTATATATAACATCTATCGTTTTTTAAGAGATGTAGGAAGACACCGTGAAGAGGCGTGGCTTAGTGAGAAAATCCAAAATAATGACTTTATCGATGTGCTGGTGGAAGTAGGGAAAGAAAAATCTTCTCGCTTGGTAACACTTACATTGCAAACTTATTTGGAGTACCTTGCAAGAGAGGCTAATAACCTGACTTTGAAACTGAAAGCAACAGGAGGACTCATCATTACAGGAGAAATTATAGATAAAATTTATTCCTTGATAGATAAAGACGAATTTTATAGAAACTTTATGGTTTCAGATAAGATGGAACATCTGCTGCGGGATATTCCTATCCTGATAATGAGAAATCAAAAGGAAATATTGGAAGGTGCAGCATACTATGGCATCTTTATTGAAGATGACCTTCACGATTAATTAAATAATTTTAAAATAATGAAAAAAATCATTTTAGGAGCTGTCCTTATGAGTGGATTGGCGTTTGGACAAACTAAGAAAGTAACTTCATCTTCTGTTAATTGGTGGGGGTACAAGATGGCTAAAACCGAAGCTTCTCAGCATTATGGTACGGTAGCCGTGAAATCTGGAGAACTTGTGTTGAAAAATAATAAAGTAGTAGGAGGTACTTTTGTTTTGGATATGAACTCTATCAATGCAACAGACATTACGGGGGAAAGACAAACAAAACTGAACGCTCACCTCAAGAATGGCGATTTTTTTGAAACAGATAAATATCCTACAGCGGTTTATAAAATCACTTCTGTGAAACCTATTAAAGGAAATACTTATCAAGTGAATGGAAATCTGACTGCTAAAAATAAAACTAATCCTGTTTCTTTCCCAGCAACTATTACCGTGAATAAAGGTGTGGTAACGCTGAAATCTGAAAAATTCAGTTTTGATAGACAGAAATTTGACATCGCTTATCAATCTGCAATGAAAGATGTGGTGATCAAAGATGATGTGGATATGAAAGTAGAAGTGGTAGCCAAATAAATCCATCATAAAAGAGCAAAATTTTTTTGCTCTTTTTCTTTATCTAAAATCTATGAAGGTCTATATTGTTAGTGGTTTGGGAGCGGGTTTCAAGGTTCTGGAAAAACTGAAATTTCCCGAAGACATAGAACCCGTTTTTTTAGATTGGCTCCTTCCCGAGCCAGAAGAATCTTTCCCTCATTATGTACAGAAAATGGCAGATAGGATAGAAGATTCTGAAGATTTTTATCTTTTGGGATATTCTTTCGGAGGTATTGTGGTACAAGAAATTCATAAGTTAAAACCTGCCAAAAAGGTCATTATATTGGGAAGCATCAGGTCGGATAAAGAGAAATCCATCCTAATCAAATTGGGCGAGTGGTCTAAGCTTCCCAAGTATATTCCCTTGAAATATTATGATGAAACCTCTTCAGCTCTATATGCCTATGTTGCCCGTTTTTTTGATTTGAAACATCCTAAAGTACAGCAATATTTCCAAGTGAGAGACCCGTATTATCTGAAATGGAGTATTGATAAAATCTCCGAATGGAAGTTTGATGCTCTGCCCAATGTTATCCAGATTTTAGGGGATAAAGACGCGATATTTCCCATTAAAAACTCAAAACCTGATTTTGTAATCAAAAACGGAACTCATCTTTTCCCAGCTACCAAACCAAGGGAAGTTTCAGAAATCCTTTCTAAAGTTCTTTCTTCTAAGTAAATCTTATTTTATTGCATATAGTGGATAAATTTTATTATTTTCACGCTCGAGAAGAATGATCAATTTTTAAACTAAATTTTTTAATATAAAATGCAGTCAATCAGTGTTTTTGAAATTATTAAAGTAGGGATAGGACCTTCCAGTTCGCATACAATGGGGCCGTGGAATGCTGCCGAATTGTTTCTTGACCTTATAAAAAGGACAAAATCCTTGCAAGAGGTGGACGAAGTTTTTGTGGAGTTTTTTGGCTCATTAGCAAAAACAGGAATAGGACACGGGACAGACATTGCAGGAATGCTGGGACTTTCAGGGGAAAATTTCAAGCTGATAGATACTACGCTGATTGATGAAAAAATTAACCACATTAAAACTTCACAGAGGTTGAATCTGGGAGGGGAGAAGGAGGTGCCATTCATCTATGGAAAACATCTGGTACTGAATATGAAAGAATCTCTGGAGCATCATCCTAATGGAATGATTTTCAAAGCTGTTTTTAATGATGGTAGTTGTTTAGAGCAAGATTATTATTCTGTAGGAGGTGGTTTTGTGGCTACTAAAGAAGAAAATTCTATTGAAAACTATTGTGTAAGAACGCTTTACCCGTGTCATAATGGAAAGAGTATTCTCAGGTATATAGAGCAACTTGGCTTACAAAGGGTTTCAGATTTGGTATATCTGAATGAAGAAAGCTGGAGAAGCCAAGAGGAAACCAATGCGGAAGCGTTGTACATCTGGCAACAGATTAAAGAATGTATTTATAAAGGTATTAATAAGGAAGGTACTTTGCCAGGAGGGCTCAATGTAACCCGAAGAGCCGCAGGATTGAATAGGAAATTGCTAAACGGAAAGTCATATCATTCTATGGAAGAATGGTTTAGCTTGGTAGTAAATGAGGAAAAGACCTTCAATAATATCAATAAATGGGTATCTTGCTTCGCCTTAGCTGTGAATGAAGAAAACGCCAGTTTTGGAAGAATCATCACGGCGCCTACTAATGGTGCAAGTGGCGTAATCCCTGCTGTACTGATGTATTCCCAAGCCTTTACCGAGCATACATCAGATGAAGATGTTATTCGGTTCTTATTGGTGGCGGGAGAGATAGGAACTTTGTTTAAGAAGAATGCTACCATATCTGCTGCTATGGGAGGTTGCCAAGCAGAAATAGGCGTGTCTGCCGCTATGGCAGCTGCGGGGCTTACGGAGATTATGGGTGGAAGTCCAGGGCAGGTGCTGATGGCAGCAGAGATTGCTATGGAACATCATTTGGGGCTTACTTGCGATCCTATTGCGGGATTGGTGCAGATTCCTTGTATAGAAAGAAACTCTATGGGGGCAATAAAAGCCATTACAGCAGCCAATATCGCGATGGAAAGCGACCCTACCAAGGCAAGAGTAACCTTAGATGAAGTGATACAATCTATGTGGGATACGGCACAAAGTATGAACGAACGCTTTAAAGAAACCTCCGAGGGCGGACTGGCAATTGCCGTAAATGTACCAGAGTGTTAAGTGAAATATAAAATACTTATAGAACTTAATAAAAAAGTCCCTCGCCTTTAGCCATAAGCATCTACACATTTATTTGTGTTTTTATCAAGAAAAATTAGAAAAGCACTCAAAACTCAAAACTTGAGTTTGGTTGACAGTTGCTAGTTGTTGGTTGACAGTAGTTCCCCTTCGGGGGACAGGGGGTTAACTCAACACTCAACACTCAACACTCAAAACTATAAAAAGAGCCAACCTCCGAAAAGATTGACTCAATTTTTGAAAAGATCGAGTCGATTTTTAAAAAGATTGACTCGATTTTTTTTACGCATTAGTCACGCTCAAATTTTACCGTAGAAAGGGCGTTTTTGAAAAGCGTACCTGGGGTAAATACCACCTTTACATTTTTTATCATCGCCGTGTTAAACTCCTTCTCTGTAGCGGCTCCTTCAGAGCTTAGCGTAAGGCGAAAGCTGCCAAAATCACCGAGTTTTACGCTCTTGCCTTTCAAAAGTTCTTTGGGGATTTCTTGCAAGAGGTTTTCTATGGCATTGGCAATGTCTCCCGTGGTAAGCGAGGATTTATCTGCAATGTTACCTGCTATTTCTCTTTGCCCTACCGTGCCTTGGTTTACGGCGTTGGCATACCATTTTTTGCTATCCCTATCTTGGGGATTGGCTTTTTCTACCAGTTTGTATTTCATATTTTTAGGATTTTATTGTGTTAATGTACGATGTAAAATGTATATGATACATTATGTTTCTTTAATCTTTTATGCAACGAATTGGAAAACCATTTGGACGCAAGTACCAATAGTTATCACTACCCTGAACCGTACTTTGAGTAGATGTAAAACGTAAATCCCAAGCTCCTAACGCATTATATCCTTGAGAAGTACGATAAAAGGCTTTTATCGACTGTTCTTTTAAAATCTTACCATATACATTTACAAATCCTGCTGCAGGAAGTTTTAGATCTTTTTCTGTCCACATCTTATTCGTATTACTTATAGTAGTAGAACCAGTAATACTGCTATGAAGAGTTCTTAACTCAGCTAAAGCAGGTGTATGCCATCCAGATGGGCAAGGGTCATTAGCCAGGGTATAATTAGCTGGATTATAATGGTTAGAATTTTGGTTAGAATATACCAATGTACCTGTAGTAGCACTAGACCAGTTTATCAGTTCGTGACCATCGCTGTTTCTACCAAATTCATATAGAGACCCATAGGCGCGGTAGTCTTTCTTTATCTGTTCGGTAGTAGGGTCTACAATAGGATTTCCTTGTGCATCTAATGCTCCAGCTTGGCGGTTAATATCAAAATAAGGAGAATCTACACGAGAATATTCTGCTCCTAGGTTATTACTAAGCCACATTTTACCATCTGGCCCTTGCATAGGTAGATAAACAAACCTATGGTTATATTGCCCAAAAGTTTGCTCATTAAATTTTTTATCTGGAATACCACCCACTCCTTTTATCACTACTTGGGTAGTAGAGCCGTTTATATCCACAGGAAAAGTGGCTATCACATATTCTTCCCCAGGGGATAAAAGCTTTACTAGATACTCCCCATCGCCATCTACAGTAATAGTCCCTTCTAATACACCAGATACACCAAAGTTTCCTTGTGGGATGCTAAGGGTAAGCTGGTTGGTATCATTATTTTGACCTTCTGCTGTAGGTTGGGTATTGCTAAATGCAGCGTAAGACCCCTGCCCAGATGTATATGGGAGGCGTATTTTTAACGGATTGGTATTGTTTATTTTCCCTTGTATGGTAGTCGTATTATACACCAAAGAAAGTACATAGGTAATATTCTCTGGTAAAAAAGTAGCCGATCCATACCCCACTTGGGTACTTTGCGTAGCGGTAAGCCCCAGCCTATCAAAGTTGGCAATAAGTGTTCCTAATTCTGGGGTTCCACTAAGGATATAGCTAAGGGTAGTTTCTGCTCCTGAGGCTAAACTCACATTGTTATGGGCGGCACCGTTTACACTCACATTACTCCCACCGTTCACTATGGATACGGCATTGGAAAGGTTGATATTATTTACTGGGAAAAAACTGTTATTAACCAGTTTAAACTTTACTGTATTTGTAGAACTTAGCGGTACCCCACCAATATAGGCTCCCGTAAACCCTGCAGGTGCAACGCTAATGTTTTGAGATTGTGAGCTTCCCACATCGGGGATACAATTCCACTGATGCACACCATTTACCACACCAAAGTACATTTCTAGACACTTTTTGGTAGTGTTATAAATCATAGTACCTTCTTGTGTATCCGTCCACTGCTCTCGCTCCTCTGTAGAAAAACTCGGAAACATCACCCCCTGAGATTGGTCAGTAGGGAGGTTATCGTGTCGGCTAACTTCCAATGCTGCTTTGGGATTCATTGTATTAATCCCCACTCTACCGTCTTGGGCACTAGCCAATCCTGTTACCAGTAACCCTACTAAAATAAATTTTCTTTTCATCTTTATAAATTTTAAGTTTTGAATCAGCCCCTTGTCCCCCGAAGGGGGCAAAGACGCTAATACTATTATTTTTTTAGTTTGTTTATAATTAACCATTGACCATTAATAATTAATAAACGACCATCAACCAATCCTTCCCCCTTCGGGGGAAAGGGGGTTGAAGGCTTTTGGATAGTAGAATAGCCCAAAAAATATTTTTTGGGCTTATTTTTTATTTCAAAATTATTTTTGTAAAATACGCACAGGCACGCGTCTATACTAAGGTATAGCGACGGTGAGTCTGTGTGTGTGTGTGTGTGTGTGTGTGTGTGTGTGTGTGTGTGTGTGTGTGTTTACACAATTATCCGAAACTACAAAATAATTGAGGTAGTTTTTTGCATTTTTTTGTTGTAATATGTGGATATTGTGTGTCATAAGAATGGGGCAAAGGTAAGACTTTTTTGGAAATGAGCAAATTAAATTTTAGTTTTTATCCCCCTAGCCCCCGAAAGGGGAACTACCAACAACTGTCAACCAATTTTAAGTGTTGAGTGCTGAGTTTTTTTGAAGAAAGAGGAAAGATGAAAGAACAAAGAGAAAAGACTTTTTTCTAACATTTAACCTCTAACTTTCTAGCTTCTTAGCAAATAACCATCAACCGACAACTAGCAACCGACAACCATCAACTATCAACCAAACTTAAGTTTTGAGTGCTGAGTGTTGAGTTCACCATCAACTGACAACCAGCAACTGTCAACCAAACTTAAGTTTTGAGTTTTTACCAGCAACTATTTAACTTCTAACCTCTAACCTCTAACTTTCTAGCTTCTTAGTAAATAACCAACAACCGACAACTAGCAACTATCAACCATTTTGAGTTGGTTTACAATTAATAATTTACCATTAACAATCAGCTAATCTTCAGCTTAAACCTGAATCACACCCAGATTAAATTTCTCCGTAATCGGGGCATTATTGGCAGCTTCTATCCCCATAGAAATCCATTTGCGGGTATCTTCTGGATTGATGATGGCATCCGTCCAAAGTCTTGCTGCCGCATAGGTAGCTTCAGTCTGTTTTTGGTATTTCTTTGTAATGGTGTCCAAAATCTCTTGATGCTCTTCTTCAGAAATCACCTTACCTTGTTTTTTCAAGGTAGATTCTTGGATTTGAGCCAATACCTTTGCGGCTTGTGCTCCTCCCATCACGGCTAGCTCTGCCCACGGCCACGCCACAATAAGTCTTGGGTCGTATGCTTTTCCACACATTGCATAGTTGCCTGCTCCATAAGAGTTTCCTGTAATCACGGTAAACTTAGGCACCACAGAATTTGATACTGCATTCACCATTTTAGCGCCGTCTTTGATGATGCCGCCGTGCTCAGATTTTGAACCTACCATAAAGCCCGTTACATCTTGCAAGAACAATAATGGTATTTTCCTTTGGTTACAATTGGCAATGAATCTGGTCGCTTTATCCGCTGAATCTGAATAAATAACACCTCCAAACTGCATTTCTCCTTTACCACTCTTTACCATTTTTCTCTGATTGGCAACAATTCCTACTGCCCAGCCATCAATTCTTGCTGTGGCACAGACAATAGATTTGCCATAATCTGGTTTGTATTCCTCATATTCAGAGTTATCTACCAAGCATTTGATGATGTCATAAGTATCATACTGCTCAGTTCTAGAAGCTGGCATAATGCCAAAAATATTGGCTGGATTTTCCTTTGGTGGTACACTTTCTATTCTATCAAACCCTGCTTTATCTGCATTACCAAGGGTTTTCATTATTTTTTTTATTCTATCCAAAGCGTCTTTATCATCTTTCGCTTTGTAATCAGTAACGCCAGAGATTTCACAATGCGTGGTAGCACCGCCTAGCGTTTCATTATCTATATTCTCTCCTATTGCGGCTTTCACCAAATAGCTTCCCGCAAGGAAAATAGAACCCGTTTTGTCTACTATCATCGCCTCATCACTCATTATCGGGAGATAAGCACCGCCTGCTACGCAGCTTCCCATCACCGCAGAAATCTGCACAATACCTGCCGCACTCATCTTGGCATTGTTTCTGAAAATTCTTCCAAACATTTCTTTATCTGGGAATATTTCATCTTGCATCGGCAAATACACTCCCGCAGAATCTACTAGATAAATGATTGGCAAACGGTTTTCCATAGCGATTTCTTGGGCTCTAAGGTTTTTTTTGCCCGTGATGGGAAACCACGCTCCTGCTTTCACAGAAGCATCATTAGCCACTATAATACACTGCCTACCAGATACATACCCCATCACCACTACAACACCTCCACTTGGGCAACCGCCGTGCTCCTCATACATTTCATATCCAGCAAAGGCACCTATTTCTATAAACTCAGATTTCTTGTCTAATAAATACTCTATGCGTTCTCTGGCGGTCATTTTACCTTCTTCGCGAAGTTTCTGCAACCGTTTCTCTCCACCACCTTTTTTGATTTCTCCGTAGATGCGATTGATTTCGGAGAGTTTTAGTTTATTTACATCTTCTCTTTTATTAAATTCTAAGTCCATATTTTTAATTAAAAATTTTTGCCCAAAATATGAATTTTATTTGATATTGAAAATAAAATCCTGAAAAAAAACACTCTCACTCATATCTCATTATTCTTTTTCAGTTAATATCACTGCTACTGTCATATCAATAAAAAAAAGTACCTTTGTCGCGTTATGGAAACAAGGGAAAAAATCGTCATCATAGGAGGTGGATTTGCTGGATTACAACTGGCAAAAACATTGAATAACAAAAACAAAAAAATCATCGTGATTGATAGGATGAACCATCATATGTTTCAGCCTTTATTCTATCAGGTGGCCTGCGGAAGGATAGAACCTTCCAATATTTCCTTTCCTTTCAGAAAGATTTTTCAGCGTTCCAGAAATACTCAATATAGAATGACGGAGGTGCAAAAAATCCTTCCTGAGCAAAATAAAATCGTTACCGCAGATGGGGAATTTTCTTACGATAAACTCATTATCGCTACAGGATGCAAAACCAATTTTTTTGGCAACGAAAAAATGGAACAACTCGCCTACGGAATGAAAAATACCCAAGAGGCCATCTCTATTAGAAATCATATCCTTCTCACCTTTGAGAAGATGATTATTGAAAAATCTAGGACAGATGATGGCAATTGGAACATCGTCATCGTAGGTAGTGGCCCTACAGGGGTGGAGCTGGCAGGGGCATTTGCTGAAATGAAAAAAGACATCTTGCCTAGAGATTATCCTAATATGAATTTTGATAATCTGAAAATCATCCTCATCAGTGCTACAGATAAACCTCTGAATGTGATGAGCCAAGAAGCACAAAATAAATCAGAAGCATATCTGAAGGATTTAGGTGTGGAACTGATGGCAGGCGAACGCGTTACAGACTACAATGGCGACCGCGTGTTTCTAGAAAGTGGAAAAGAAATTCCATCGAACAATGTCATCTGGGCAGCAGGGGTAACGGGCAATGTGATACCAGGGCTTAATCCCGAAATAATGGTTCGTAACCGATACAAAACCGATAGATACAATCGTGTAGAGGGATATGATAACATCTTTGCCATAGGAGATATAGCGTATATGGAAACGCCAAAATATCCACAGGGACATCCACAGGTGGCGAATGTTGCCATTAATCAAGGAAAGAATTTAGGGAAAAATCTATTGAAAAAATCTACAAACCAATGGCAAGAGTATGAATATGAAGATCTTGGTTCTATGGCTACCATCGGAAAGCATCGTGCAGTGGTAGATTTACCCAAATGGAAATTTCAAGGGATTTTTGCGTGGTATTTTTGGATGTTTCTGCACTTAATGCTCATCCTTTCTGTAAGAAATAAATTGGCGATTTTCTTCAACTGGATGTGGAGCTATTTCAACCGAGATTCCTCGCTTCGTTTAATTATTTTACCAACTAAAAAGAATATTACCCAACAATGAGAATAGATATCATCAGCGTATTACCAGAATTGATGGAAAGCCCCTTTAAAACCTCTATCCTAAAAAGGGCTATAGAAAAAGGATTGGCAGAGGTGCATTTTCATCAGCTTAGAGATTGGAGTATAGGCAAGCATAATCAGATAGATGACGAAATCTATGGCGGTGGTGCAGGAATGGTAATGATGGTGGAACCCCTAGACAAATGCATCAGCGAATTGAAATCTCAAAGAAACTATGATGAAATTATCTATCTAACGCCCGATGGCGAAACGCTTAATCAGAAAATAGCCAATACGCTTTCTATTAGAGATAATTTGATGTTCGTCTGTGGGCATTATAAGGGAATAGACCAAAGAGTAAGGGATTTGCACATTACCAAAGAAATTTCCATAGGCGACTATGTCCTTACGGGTGGGGAGTTGGCCGCCTGCGTGCTGGCAGATTCTATCATTAGGCTATTGCCAGGGGTGCTGAATGACGAGCAAAGTGCCTTAACGGATAGTTTCCAAGACAACCTTCTATCCCCCCCCATCTATACGCGTCCTGAGGAATACAAAGGTCTTAGAGTACCCGAAATTCTTTTGAGTGGCAATTTTCCCAAGATAGAAGAATGGCGTTATGAAGAAGCTTTAAGAATCACCAAAGAGCGAAGACCAGATTTGCTGGGGGATTAATCTAGATTCCGCAAACATATTTTGCTACTTCTCAAAATCAAAACTCATAATGATAAAATCTGGTGGATAAACACCTTGAATTTATGGTATGAAAAGCACAAAGAGTATATCAATGAAAAAACTATCAATCCTGAAACAGGAAGGTATTGGTACACTCAAAAAGATGAGAAGATCTTATTTTAACAACAATAAAAAGTGAGTATTAACATTGAATTTTGAGGAGCGTAAAAGTTTATTCTATAAATTTGTAATCCAAAAATTGCACTTGGGGGTTGAATCTGCCTATCAATAGAAGCCCTCGGACTAGGTTGCAAATATCAGCAATTTATTATAAAGCGTTTCATAATATTTTTAGTATTTTTGTGGCGTTCTTTAATAAACTCATCACAACAATGATTACAACCGACTTACTCATCATCGGAGCGGGGCCTACGGGGCTTTTTGCCGTTTTTGAAGCAGGATTACTCAAGATAAAATGCCATATCATAGATGCATTGCCACAACCAGGAGGGCAGCTGGCAGAGCTTTATCCTAAAAAACCAATTTTTGATATCCCTGGTTTCCCAAGCATTAATGCAGGGGATTTGGTGGATAATTTGATGGAGCAAATCAAACAGTTTCAGCCAGGGTTTACATTAGCAGAAACTGCTGTGAGCCTTACCAAAATAGATGAAGATTGGTTTGAAGTAGTTACCAATAAAGGGACGGTACACCGTGCCAGAGCTGTTGCCATTGCGGGTGGACTGGGAACTTTTGAACCAAGAAAACCAGAGCATTTAGAAAATTTGGCTCAGTTTGAAGAAAATGGTGTGGAATATTTCGTCAAAGACCCAGAGGTTTTTAGAGGTAAAAAAGTAGTGATTGCAGGTGGTGGTGATTCAGCATTAGATTGGAGTATTTTTCTTGCCAATGTAGCCAGCGAAGTTACTTTAATCCACAGAAGAAATAAATTCCGTGGAGCGTTGGACTCTGTAGAGAAAGTTCAGGCTTTGAAAAATCAAGGGAAAATTAATCTGATAACCCCTGCGGAAGTGGTGGCACTGAAGGGCGAACAAACCTTAACGGGCATCACCGTAGAGAGAGAGGGGGTACAAGAAGAGATTACAACGGATTATTTTATTCCATTATTTGGGCTTACACCAAAGCTGGGCGAGCTAGCCAATTGGGGACTTGAAATTGAGAAAAATGCCATTAAAGTAAACAATGAGTTGGACTATCAGACCAATATAGAAGGGGTATATGCCATAGGTGATATCAATACTTACCCAGGAAAATTAAAACTGATTCTCTGTGGCTTCCACGAAGGAACACTGATGTGCCAGAGTGTGTACAATAGGCTGAATCCTGGGAAAAAATATGTTCTGAAATACACTACAGTAAGTGGGGTAGATGGTTTTGATGGCAGCAGAAAAGAAGCAGAAAAAGCAGTTGTAAAGAAAATAGATTAATCTTATAAAATAATACATCCAATGTCGGATATTAATATTAAAATCACAGACCGAGAGGGCGTTACCCACGATGTGGTAGCCCCTACGGATATGTCTATGAACCTGATGGAGGTGATCCGCTCTTATGAACTGGCGGAGGAAGGCACCATAGGGGTATGTGGCGGTATGGCAATGTGTGCTTCTTGTCAAGTTTATGTTATCAACGGAGCTGAAAAGCTTCCAGAGATGGGAGCAGAGGAAGATGCGATGCTTGCAGAGGCGTTCTATGTAGAAGACAATTCTAGATTGGGATGCCAGATTCACATTACAGAAGAATTAGAAGGTTTGGAGGTGCAGATAGCCCCATATCCATAGACTTATTTTTTTTCTTTGCAGATTAATAATAACCCTTTCAGTTTTTAGAGTTGGAAGGGTTTTGTATTTTACGCTTATATTCTTTAAAAGATTTCCTAAGCTAAACATACTTTAAGGCTATTCAATAAAACCTAAATTTATATCAGACTAAATGCAAAAAAATAATCCTATTTTTGCATAGAAAACACAATGAGATGAACTGGTCTATAGCCTTGAAAGATAAATACCTTGCTTGGAGACAAAACGAACCTCTGCTAATGGAAAAATTGGCAGAGAATAAATCCTTTCCGAAGGGAACACACATCATCAAAGAAGGAACTTCAGACCCTCATTTTTACTTCATAGAAAAAGGCTTTGTAAGAGGTTTCTACACCGACCATTGGGGCAATGAAAACACGCTTTTCCTGCCCGAAGAAGGTTTTTTCTTTGGTGCCCCTGAGTGTATATTTGACCAGAAAAAAACAACGAAATACACCTTTGAGGCTCTTTCTGATATAGAAGTTATTGTGTTTAATTTCAAAGAATTAGAACAGCAAGCAATGCAAAATCAATATGTTTTTGATTTTTACAACACGGCACTAAAAAATGTGGTAACAGCTTTTATCCACCGTTTAGAAGCCTTTATAGAAGAGTCGCCTGAGGAACGTTATGTGAATATCGATAAGGTACGCCCCAATCTTGCTTATCTTTCTTTGCGGAAATATCTGGCGAGTTTCTTGGGTATTTCGCCTAACTCGCTGTCTCGTATTCGTAAAAGGCTGAAAATAAAGAAAAACTAAGGTTGGCTAATGCGATGTTATCAGTAGTTTTTATTTTTTTCTTCAATTGGAATTTGATTTTTTGAGTTGCTTATCAAAACTGCGTAATCAATAAAATCTGTCGTAGCTTTTCCTTTCAATCCTTTTCCGTTACTCTTTTTAAGAAACAAATTAACTTTAATTAAATCTGTTCCAATATTGTAAGGAGAATTTTCATTATTAAGTTTGAAAAGTGTAATATCTGATAATTTTGTGTTTTTCAGTTTTTTAATACCTTTAAAATGCTCTTTCCAATAATCACCTATTCCGTAACCTTTTTCGGTTGTATAGCTTTGGTAATTTCCTTGCTTATCATATATTTTGTCCCAAAGAACTTCACTTTTAGTCAAATAGCCAATAACAGTAAGTACTTTGTTTCGTTCATAGATGTTTTGCTCTATCAATCTAGTGAAGAATGATGGATAATTTCGTTTACGAGTTTTTTCAAGATGAAAAAATCCATACTTTACAAATTGCTTTTTTGTTTCAAGATTATATATTTTTTTAAGAGAAACATAGTTTTCAAAAATGATTTTTTCTCTGTCTCTTTCTCCTTCAAAATTTTGAACGATATTTTTCAGAATATGATGAAAACTTATCGTGTCGTTAATTTGATGAACGTAAATATTTTTATTTGCTTCATAGTCGTAGATAAAACTTTTTAGAAGTTTTGTTATTTCTTTATTTTGAATACTGAAGTCAAAATCTTTTTCTATCAATATTTTCTTTAATTCATCTTTCGCTTTCCAATTCTGAATGTTTTCAGTTAAAAGTAAAATATGTTTTATAGGAAACTGATATTCATTGATAACATCAAGACCAATTACTTTTATTGGATTACTTTTGTAGGATTGGTTTAACAATCTCAGATTTTTCCAATGCTCAAAAGTCTCGATTGTTCCTTCTTGGCTTACAATAGTTTGAAAAGATAAAACCAATTCTTTTAAAAGTTCTTCATTTCCTGTTTCCAAATATTGTTGAAAGAAATAGGCTTGACTAAAATTTGTTTCGGGAATATAATAATGAAGAGCATTTTGTTTTTTGAGACTTTTAATCAAATTTAATTCGGCTTCATACGTTTTTGCACTTCCGTGGTAGGCTCCAAAACCAAGGATATTAAAATCTGTTTGAGGAAATTTAAAATCAGGATTTTCAATATTAAATCGATTTTGTTTTAAGTAATCTTTTTTATTTTGTGAAAAGGGAAATATCGATATTATTAATGCAAAAAAAGTGAATAAATTTTTCATAGTAGACTTGTAAAATGACAGATAACAAAAAAAGCATTTCTGTAGCCGAGACAAAACACAACCGAAAGTTCTATTAATCCCGACCTGAATAAAAAAATCTCCGCCGACTAAATTACAAAAATCTTCTGAAATCCAACTATTTCTTTCAAATTAACTTTTGTATATTTTTTTACCGATTTCCCGCTGTTTCTTTGCAAATTAAATTTTTACACTTTTAATATATGAAACAGAAACTAATCATTCTTTCCCTATTACTCTGTTTTCAGCAAACTTTTGCTTTCAGTGGCGAGACGCTGGACAGTGTTGCCAATGTGGTCGCGTGGATTATCCTCATTGTGCTTCCCGCAGGAGGTATTTATCTATTCTGGAAAGCTCATATCTATCCAGAAGTAGTTGCAGAGAAAAAGAATCATCCGCAACTACAAGCCATCAAAACGATGTGTTTGCTCTCACTCATTTTTGGCGGACTACTTTGGCCTGTGGCTCTCATTTGGGCAAATTACAACTATCCGAAAAAGGAAGAGGAAAACCTAGATAATATACCCAATAGCGAGGAAACGGCCGTTGCATTGCCCGAAGAATCTGTTTAATCAATAAAAAATTAGAAAAAAAGATGTTAGAATTAATCATCGCACTATATGCAGGAATTTGTTGGCTACTTATCAAAAAGCTCAAGCTCATTCCTTGGACATTTACCACGCAGATTGTGGTTTATTCACTTCCTATCTTCGGGTCTATCTTTTTAATTTTGGGACTCAATTACTTCACGCCTATCACTTCCGATGTACGCGTAGGAAACCGAAGTGTGGATATTGCCAGTCAAATCACAGGTAAGGTGGAGAAAGTGTATGTAAAAACCAATCAAGAAGTGAAAAAGGGCGATACCCTGTTTACCATAGACAGAACACCTTTCTTGCGAGAAATTCAGGCTTTGGAAGCAAGATTGGAAACAATGATTGCTACCGTAGATTCTTACGACAAAGATATTGCAGCTTCTCGCAGTCAAATCAATTCATTGCAAACACAGCTTAGCAAACAAACGCGTAACGCAATACCAAGAACTCGTAAATGCAGGAGCAGCCAATAAATTTGAATTAGACCAAGCGATTACTACCGCTCAAAATCTTCAAGCTCAGATTGCTGCAGCACAAGCACAGCTACAATCGTTGCAAATAAAAACCAGCGTAGGACACAATGGTGAAAATGCTTCAGTATCTGAGGTGAGAGCCCAGCTAGAACAAGCCCGTTGGAACCTAGACCAAACCGTAGTAGTGGCACCTACTGATGGTATTATTCCTAATGTACAGCTCAATGAAGGTGCTCTATTGCTCCCTATGCGTTCGGCTTTTGTGTTGATTCAAAAACAGCAATCCGTAATTGCTTACTATGCACAAAATGAACTACAAGCCGTAAAACCAGGCGATGAGGTAGAACTCGCCCTAAAAACCGAACCTGGAAAAGTGGTGAAAGCTAAACTAGAATATGTGATAGATGCCACCAGCCAAGGAATAATGAACAACGCAGGCAGTGCATTGGCAGGAAGCGTATCGGGGATACCAAACACCGCCAAAGAACTCCCAGAAACCGATGCTAAACTCATTGCAAAATTTGTCCTTAGCGAAAAAGAACCTCCACTTACCGTAGGAGCAAGAGGTACGGCGGTTATCTATTCCAATAATTGGAAACCAATGCATCTCGTGAGAAAAGTGATGATACGCGTCAATAGCAATATGAATTATTTCATTCCTAAATTGCATTAATAGAAAATGAAAATCAATACAATACTTGTAGCGGCATTAGCATTGAGCACTTCGTCTTGTTTACTTTACAAAGAGGCCACCCCCGAAAAGATGAACGAGCTGAAACAATCTGCCACAGCTACTAAAAATATGGAAATCCCAGACCAATGGATTTTTGACCGCGAAAATGCTGCCTTTTCCTATCAATGGATTGATGAACTGAAAGACCCTCAGCTGATGACTCTGATAGAAGAAGGTTTGAAATACAATGCTGATATCCTCATTGCAGAAGAAAAACTCAACCAAATAGAGCTGGCAATGGGCATTGCCGCTAGTAATCTCTACCCTACCGTAAGTGCTGTAGCCAACACCTCTAATAATGTGGTGAATGGCAGCAACATCCAAAACCTTTCCCTAAAAGCCAATTGGGAGCTAGACATTTGGGGTAAAAACAAAGCTGCAAGCTCGGCGGCTACTTCGCAATATTTTTCGGCAAAATACCAAACCGATAGGGTAAAACAATCTATCGCAGCAATGATTTGCAAGGCGTATTTTATGAATATCGCTAGTAATTCTCAAATGGCTAAAACCGAACATTTCCTTAAACTAACCCAAGATTTGGAAAAGCTCTATGCCGTGAGAAACAAAGTAGGAACGGCTAATGCCATCGATTTGTCAAACATTAAGGCGGAAATCATCACCCTCGAAGGGCAACTAGAAAAACTAAAAAATGCTAATAAAGAAACCAAACGCTCTTTGGAACTTCTCACTGGTAAATATCCCGAAGGGAAAATAGCTACTCAAACGCATTTTACCCCAATACAACAGGGAGTACCTACGCAATTTCCGCTAAACTTGTTGGAAAACCGCCCCGATATTTTGGCAAGTCAGTACCAAATAGAAAGTCAGTTTTACGAAGTACAAGAAGCAAAAGCAGCCCGACTGCCATCGCTAAACATCAGTGCGTCTTTGGGTGGAGCAGGCACTAATATTTCCGCACTCAACTCGCTCTATTCCAATCCACTGGTGAATATGGGAGGTAACTTGGCAACACCTATTTTCAACGGAGGTGCTTTGAAAAAGAATGTAGAAATCCAAAATTCGGAGCAAAAAGCAGCCGTAGAACAATATGCCAAAATCCTGATGAACGCCCTGAACGAAGTGGAAGGTGCTATGGCAAATGCCTCTTCTATCGAAAAACAAATAGGATACAGCGAAAAAGCCATCTCAGAATTGGAAAAAAATGTGGAACTCACCAAAAAGCAAATCCACATCGGAACATCAGACAATTTTATCCTCATCCAAAAACAACGCGATTTGCTAAGAAAAGAAATGGCTCTCATAGACTTGCAATTGCAAAACCGCGTAGAACGCATCAACCTTTATATGGCATTGGGTGCCAGCCAGTTTAACAAGTAATTTTAAAATCAGAATATGATGAAATCATTTAAAAAAATCGCAGCCATAGCCGCTGTAGTCTTATCCGCTCAGTTTTCCTTTGCACAGGTAGAGCAAGATTATGCCAACTTGGTAAAAGATGCCATTAAACTAGAAGCGAAAAACCATATCTACTCTAGCCTTCAGCTAACACCAGAGGAGACCAAAGCGTTTGACCCTTTGTTTGACCAATATCTAAAAGCACAGGGTAAAGTAGCCGAAATAAAATGGCAAAATTTTGACAAATACCTAAGTGCAAGAGAACAATATTCTACTGAAAAATTGGACAATCTTAACCAATCGATTTGGAAAGCCAATTCGGAGCAAGTAAAACTCAACAAAAAATACTACAAAAAATTCAAAAAAGCCATCGGAGTAGAAAAAGCGACTTATTTCTTCTTTATAAAACGCTATTTGGATAACGCAGTGGAATACCGCAAGTTAGAGTTTTTAAGACCTTAGTTTTTCATCCACATTAGCCTATTCCTGATTTTATAATGGGTAGGCTTTCTTTTTTCTATTATATGAATAAGTTTTATTTTCTAAGCATCTTGTTATCACTAGGAACGGCTCTTCATTCCCAGGAAATATCTAAACATCAGGCAAGTATCAATCCTATCAATCTGACTTTCGGAACGGCACATCTATCGTATGAATACGCCTTTAATCGGAATATGTCGGCAGCGGTTTCAGTCGGGCAAAAATTTTCATCGGGAGCAATGACCATTTCAGGGTTTGATACCCCTACGCTACAGTCGGAAGATTTTTCTTTCAAAGGCATTAAAATCATCCCTGAATACCGTTGGTATTTGCAAAAAACCAACAAAAACCACACGGGATTTTTCGTGGGAGCGTATTATAAATTTCAATCGTATGAAAGTCCGCTGAAAGGAGTTTATACCGTGCCGCAAACGGGCGAAAAAGCCAACATAGACCTTGATGCTCGGGTTTCTACCCACGCTTTGGGCTTGCAAATAGGTTACAAACTAGCGATTTATAAAAACTGGTATGCCGATTTTCTCATCGCGGGGCTAGGTTATTCTATCAACACACTGACCCTTACTCGAAACCAAGTAGAAATCCCTGAATTTTACCAAGACCTTGTGCAGAATATCCGCGATAAATACAAGGAAATAGACCAATTCATCAGCAATTCTGAATTTAAAAGAAGTAGCGATGGCAGCAAAGCAAGTGCTACATTTAGGCTGCCTGCATTTCGCTATGGTGTGTCTGTGGGGTATCGGTTTTAAAAGCAGAAACATCGTCAGGGAAAAACGCAAATTACACAATTTAAGAACCTCTATTACAGAAGAATTAGAAGGTTTGGAGGTGTAGATTGCCCCGTATCCATAGACTTATTTTTTTTCTTTGCTAATCCATAATGACCCTTTCAGTTTTTAGAGCTGGAAGGGTTTGGTATTTTACGCTTATATTCTTTAAAAGATTTCCTAGGATATTCATAAAAACCGTACTTTTGCAAAATGTTGAGAAATATCGCATTACTTTTCTTATGCTTATGGGTTGTGGCTTGTACGGAGAAGCCTATGCCCAAGCCTATGGGAGAACTTCGGCTAGAATATCCACAGGCAAAATATCAAAAGTTCAGTTCTTCGTGTCCTTACACTTTTGAGTATTCCGATTTTGCAAAAGTAGAGCAGGGAAAGCAACCTTGCTGGTTCTATATCACCTATCCTAAAATGAAAGCCAGAGTTTTCCTCACATATTTTCCTATCAAAAACGATTTTGATTTGCACATTAAAGAAGCCGAAAGAATGGTGTATGAGCATACCATTAAAGCCTCTTCTATCCAAACCAAGTCGTTTTCATATCCACAGAAAAAGGTCTTTGGCAATTTCTATGAACTGAAAGGGCAGAGTGCTTCTAATCTTCAGTTTTATGCCACCGATAGCACCAGACATTTTGTAACGGCAAATTTGTATTTCAATAGCCGCCCAAAGCCCGATTCATTGGCACCAGCAGTGGATTATATCAAGAAGGATGTTATAAGAATGCTGGATACCTTTGAGTGGAAAAATTAGTTTTAGTAAAAAAAATAGATAATATTTCAATATTTTAATTCATTAATTATGAAGTTATTAGTTGTAGGTTCTGTAGCGTTTGATGCCATAGAAACGCCTTTTGGAAAAACCGATAAAATTTTAGGAGGAGCAGCCACTTTCATTGGTTTGGCATCTTCCATTTTAAAAACGGATGTTAGTTTAGTATCGGTAGTAGGAGGAGATTTCCCACAAGAATATTTGGATTTGCTTACATCGAAAAATGTTAATATTGATGGGGTTGAAATCGTGAAAGAGGGTAAAACTTTCTTTTGGAGTGGGAAGTATCACAATGATTTGAACTCTCGCGATACTTTGGTAACGGAGGTGAATGTCTTGGAAAACTTTGAGCCGAAAGTTCCTGCTCACGCTCAAGATGCGGAGGTGTTACTACTGGGTAATTTGCACCCTGGTGTGCAGCTTTCTGTTTTGGAAAAGATGGCAAAACGCCCCAAGTTGGTCATCTTAGATACAATGAATTTTTGGATGGATACAGCGTGGGATGTTCTTATGGAAATGATTGCAAAGACGGATGTCATCACCATTAATGATGAGGAAGCACGCCAACTTTCTGGTGAGTATTCTTTGGTAAAAGCAGCACAGAAAATCCATACCTTAGGGCCTCAATATGTGATTATCAAAAAAGGAGAACACGGTGCATTGCTCTTCCACGATGGGAAAATCTTTGCGATTCCTGCTTTGCCTTTGGAAGAAGTATTTGACCCAACAGGAGCGGGAGATACCTTTGCAGGAGGTTTTGCTGCCCATCTAGCCAAAACGGGTGATTTTAGTTTTGAAAATATGAAATCTGCCATCATTGTAGGGTCTGCATTGGCATCTTATACGGTAGAAAAATTTGGAACGGAAAGAATTGCAGAAATCACCGCCGAGCAACTGAAAGAAAGAATGGCTGAGTTTAAACAGCTCACCACCTTCGAGGTTGATTTGGATTTATAATAAAGTTTAGTATTTTAGAGCTTGTTTAAGTTAATCTTAGACAAGCTTTTTTTGGTTCAATCTTTCGCTTTTCAGTAAAATATTTTTAGTTTTGGCGAGAAGAAATAATTTTAAGAAATAATTATAAGAAAATATTTAGCAGAAATCATTTAGAAGCTTATTTTTGCATTTATAAAAAATTAAGATGGTAAAGAATATCAAATTACTTTCATTGATGATGGCGGCATTCACACTGCTATCAGTTCAGCTATCCGCTCAGATTTCCAAGGGAACTTTGGTAGATGGCATTACAGCAGTTATCGGTAATGAGATTGTCTTAGAATCCGATATTGAAGAGCAGATGAACTATGCTAAGCAGCAGGGACTTTCGGTATCCGACCGATGCGAGTTTTTGGCAAATATTGTGAATAATAAGTTTCTGATTTACGAAGCGAAGAGAGATACACTCATAGAAAACCGTTCGGCAGCCATTAAAGAAGCCGCTGAAAATAAGTATGAGCAAATCCTTGCCAACTTCCCAGATGAAAAAACGATGCTGAATTCCTATAAGTTTCGTACCTCCTACGAAATGAAAAACGCCATCGAGAAAATTGATTCGGATAATTACTATGGGCAACAGAAGTACGGAAGAATTACAGATAAAGTAGATGTTACCCCCAATGAAGTAACAGATTTCTACAATATGTACAAACACCAGTTGCCAATGGTAAAAGACGAGGTTTCTATTTCGCAAATCGTGATGTATCCAAAGCTTACAGAAGCTCATAAAGATGACATCAAAAACAGACTTCGCAAGATGAAGCAGGATATTCAAAGTGGAAAAGAAAGCTTTGAGCAATTGGCAAGAATCTACTCAGAAGATACCGGATCGGCTTCCAATGGCGGGTTGTACACCAATATTTCTAAGGGGAGAATGGTGAAACCTTTTGAAGCCGCAGCACTCAATCTTCAGGAAGGGGAAATCTCTGAGCCTGTGGAAACAGAATATGGTTACCATCTCATTCAGCTTGTCAAGAAAATAGGGAAGAATTACGATGCCAGACACATCCTTCTAAAAGCAGAGCCTACCACAGAAGAAATCGCAGATGCTAGAAAGGAATTAGACAGCATTCGTACTTTGATTTTAGATGGCAAAATGACTTTCAAAGAAGCGGTATATCGATTTTCTGATGACAAATCTACCAAATTTAGTGCGGGGATTGTTACAGGGCAAGATGGCGGTAGTAAGATAGAGAAAATGGGACTTCCACCAACACTTGCTTATCAAATTGCAGGTTTGAAAGCTGATGATATTACCGATGTGTTTCAAGATGAGCTTAACCAAAGAAAAACCGTAAGCATTATAAAAGTAAATGAGGTAATAGATTCTCACATTATGAGTTTGGAAACCGATTATGAACGGATTAAAAAGATGGCATTGGAGAGAAAAAAAGGGCAAACTGTAGAAAAATGGGTGAAAGAACGCTTGCCAGATACCTTTATCTCCATCAATGAAAGGTATAATGATTGCACTTTCAAAAAGGAATGGGAGAAAAAATAATCAATATTTACAATCCTTCGGAGAAATACCGAAGGATTTTTTTGTACTTTTGAGGGATGAGTACTTTTATAGATTTTGGAACAGCTAAAAAATTAAAAGATATGCAAGCTAAAAATAGAATTACAGAATTGTTTAATATCCAATATCCCATCATTCAAGGGGGAATGGTGTGGCACTCTGGCTGGCGTTTAGCATCTGCCGTATCCAATGCAGGCGGTTTGGGACTTATTGGAGCAGGGAGTATGTACCCCGATGTTCTGAGGGAACACATACAGAAGTGTAAAGCAGCCACCGACCGCCCATTTGGCGTTAATATCCCAATGTTTTACCCCGATATGGAAGATATCATCAATATCATTTTGGAAGAAGGTGTGAAGGTGGTATTTACCTCCGCTGGAAATCCAAAACTCTATACAGAAATGTTCCAGAAAGAAGGCTTAAAGGTGGCTCACGTGGTGTCTTCTACCAAGTTTGCCCTGAAATGTGAAGAAGCAGGGGTAGATGCTGTGGTAGCCGAAGGTTTTGAAGCAGGAGGGCATAATGGACGAGACGAAACCACCACGATGGTGCTAATCCCTACAGTGAAAAAACACATTACTAAGCCCCTGATAGCAGCAGGAGGGATTGCTCTTGGCTCGCAGATGAAAGCGGCAATGGTTTTAGGAGCAGATGGTGTGCAGATTGGTTCTCGTTTTGCAGCCACAGAAGAGGCTAGTGCCCACGATGCCTGGAAACAAAAAATGATTAGTTTGGGAGAAGGAGATACCCTGCTTACCCTGAAGGAATTAGCCCCTGTAAGATTGGTGAAAAACAAATTCTTCAACGATGTAGAAGCGGTGTATCAAAACGGAAGAGATGCAGAACTCTTGAAAAAAACTTTGGGAAGAGCCAGAGCCAAACTTGGAATGTTTGAAGGAAATCTAGATGAAGGGGAGCTAGAAATAGGGCAGGTATCTGCTTTGATAGATGAAATCTTACCTGTGAAACAAGTTTTTGATAAGATTCTTGAAGAGTTTAGAGCCGCAACCTTGGATTTTAATTTAGACTAAATATTTAGATTGAGGCTAAGACTTTGAGTGTAAAATATTGATTTTGTATTTAATCTTAGCCTCAGTTTTTAGTTTCTAAAGCGTTCCATATCCAGTTTTAGCGAGAAGAAATTGGAGAAGAAATTAGACCCTCCAATACCTGAATCGGAAATAGCATAGTCTAAGGTAATCCCTTTGTATTGAATGCCCAAGCCAGCACTCGGTTGGAAGGAGACTTTACGCTGTAAGTTTTCTATATCGGTAATGGTTTGGAAACGGTTGACCCCCACTCTTACGAAAATCATATCTTGGTATTTAAGCTCGGCACCTGCGTATGGCGTAATGCTGGCAAAATCTGTGGAGATGAGGGCGGCAGTTTTTGCAAAATCTACATTGATTCCAGCTTCGGGAAGTAATTGCAAATCTCTGCTGAGTTCAAAGTTTTTGGAAATGCCTGCATTCAGTTTGGGCATTGTGAGTTCCATTTTGTTTTCGGGAGCGGGATTAAACTCTTCGCCATTCACCACGGTGGAGAGCTCTTGCTGATTAATACTCCAGAAATTAACGGTAGTGGTAGCATCTTTTAGCGTAGCCCCGTAGTTCCAGCCGTTGTCAGAGTGGTATATTGCCCCAACATCAAAGCCAAAGCCAAAGCCATTAGCAAATTTACCTACATTTCGGTAAACCAATTTGGCATTAAGCCCTATGCTTAGCTTGTGATTGCCACCAGGGTGAAAGGCGTAGGAGACAATTCCTGCATAATCTGCTTGAGAGAATTTTTGGATTTTATCGTAATTGATATTTCCTTCGGAATCTATCATTTGGGTGGTATTGAGAATATCATCTACCCCCAGCCTTACTACAGATATGGCAAAAACGCCTCCGTTGTTATCCAGAGGTTTGGCATAGGCAAGATAATCATACTTGGCTATACTTTCAAAATATTCTGCGTGCATAGCAGCACCTTGCCAGTCTCTTTCTACCCCTGTAAGCCCTGCGGGATTCCACATTGGTGCATAGACATCGTTTTGATGGGAGATGACAGCACCGCCCATTCCCAGTCCTCTGGCACCCGCCCCGATGTTGAGAAACTCATTGGAATATTTTCTTATAATCTGGGCTTCTGCTACTCCAAAAGATAATACCAAAGCCGAAAGTAATAGTTTTTTCATTGCAAATTTTTCGTTGTCTCTTGTTGCTTTTTTCTTGTTTTTATGATGCCATTGGCAACAATGGAAAGAATCATCACCAGCGATGCAATGTAGAATACAGAACTCATATGCTCGGATTCCCCGAAAATGAAATACGCCATCACAATACCATAAACAGGCTCTAAATTGACCGTTAAAACTAAAGTAAACGGGGTGATGTATTTCATCAAACTGATGGATTCAAACATTGGATAAGCTGTAAATACACTCGCTAATAACAGTACTAACGCTAAATTGGTGTAACTTATTTCGCCAAGAAGGGCTAATTCTCCCGTCAACGCATAAAAGATGCTGAAAACAGCCCAGCCACAAAAGATTTCATAGAAAATAATATTGCCAGATGAGGTTTTCCCGTAGAGCTTTCCATTGAACACAGAAAATAAACTCCCCACTACAGCTGCCAAGATACCATAAATAATTCCCTCTTGATATTGAAATTCTGTCTTGAAAATAAGATACATACAGACCAAAATCACCACTCCCATCACCACTTCCGAAGGGTCTATTTTTCTTCTAAAGACCAGAGGCTCTAAAAGGGCTACAAATAGTGTGGATAGCGAGATGCAACTCAGTGCAATGGATACATTAGACACTTTGATGGAGTGAAAGAAAAATAACCAATGAAACGCCATAAGAGAGCCTACACCTGCTAACTGGAAAAATAACTTTTTAGAAATAGCAATACTCTGCTTCCTTACAAACCGAATGTAAATAAATAAAAACAAAGCCGTGAAAAACATCCTGTGAAATACCAAAACACCTGCATCTACCGTGATGAGTTTACCCAATATAGCAGTAAACCCCCACAGAAAAACAATAAAGTGAAGACGAAATAAAGCGGATGATTTCATAGGTTTCTGAAAAATAATGCTGCAAAAATAAACTATATTTTCTAAAATCTAGATAGTTGTTAGTTAACGGTTGATGGAAGTTCCCCCTTCGGGGGGGGCTTGTCCTTGGCGGTGGGAGATTGTTAGAGGTTAGAAGAAAGTCTTTTCTCTTTCTTCTTTCCTCTTTTTTCAAAAACTCAAAACTCAGCACTCAAAACTTAGCATCATTTGCAATCTCTGGTTATTTGGAGTAAATTTGGCGAAAAATTATTTTGAAATTTCTTATCATCATTCCCGCTCATAATGAGGAAGATTACCTCCTGCATACGCTGAAGTCTTTGGAAGCACAGTCTTACCAAAACTTCAAGGTAATGATTGTGAATGACGGCTCTACCGATAGAACCCAAAAGATAGCCCATACCTTTTCATATAGAAACCCACAGTTTATTGTGCTCAATCTAGAAACCTCCCAGCACGCTCCTGGTGCCAAGGTGGTGAGGACTTTCAACAAGGGATTAGAGTTGGTAGATTTAGACCAGTTTGACATCATTTGCAAGTTTGATGCAGATGTGATTTTCCCGCCCAACTATTTAGAAAAAGTGCAACAAGTGTATCGGGACAATCCCAAGGCAGGAATGGTTTCTGGATTGGTGTATATAGAAGTGAATGGAGAATGGGTCTTTGAAAACCTATCCTCTAAGCAACACATCAGAGGGCCTATAAAATCTTATCGAAAAGAATGTTTCCAAGCGATGGGAGGGCTACGCCCCGTTTTGGGTTGGGATAATATCGATGTAATGCTCTGTAAAATGCACGGCTACGAAACCGTTGCTCTTCAAGATTTGAGGGTGAAACATCTTCGCCCAACAGCCTATAAATACAAGGCTCAGAAGGCAGAAAAGCTGGGAGAATATTTTTATAATATCGGTTTGGATACTCCTTTGGCTACCATTGCTTCGCTAAAATCATCATTGAAAAACCGTTCGTTCACGGAATTTTTTACAACGATGAAAACCTTTTTTAGGTTCCAAAAACAGAATAAAGAGCGGGTGCTTACAGAAGAGGAAATTCAATTTATCCGACAAACAAGATGGAAAACAATGAAAGGAAAGCTGTTTTTTTAAACCATTAAGGCAATGCAAAATACCAATACCACATACCGAATTGCTTATGTAGAGATAGATACCCACGCAGAGATTGCCCATAATTTTCGGGAGCTGATGAGGGATTTGGAAGGCATAGAGGTGGATTATTTTTTCTCAAAGAAAATAATGACAACGCTCTGTCTTGCTCCTTCTGAAAATATCTATGAAACATCGGCAGACACCTTATGTTCTTTATTAGAAAGAAAGCCGTACGATGCGGTGGTTCTTGGTACGGTACATCGGTATTTTGATACTTTTTTAAAAGTGGTAAAGCGTTTTCCTACGGCAATTATTGGGCATAATCTTAATTTTATTGGAGCTACTAATGCAAATTTGCTTCAATCCATTGGGAAGGAAGATGGTCGTTTCAGATTAAAATTACTTTTGAAAGAAGGTTTACTATCCAAAAATAAAGTGTATCAAAAGGTTAAGGCGATATGGGTTTTAGATGAAGCAATGGGCAGACCGCCGTATCAATATTTCCCTGTATTTTTCAATCAATTTTCTGGAGTAGGGACAGATGAAAATCTAATGAGGGTGGTGATACCTGGGGCGGTATCTCAGCAGCGGCGAGATTATGCAGATGTTGTAGCACGGCTTAGAAGACATCGTTTTCAGAAGCCTACGGAAGTGGTGTTTTTGGGAAAAGCATCGGGAGGAGAGTTAGCTCTTTTAAAACAATTTGAAACTGAAATTAAAGACAGAGACGATTTAAGCATTCGATATTTTACGGAGAAAGTGTCGCAGCCTATTTTTGATGAAGAGATGAAGGCAGCCACCGTTTTGTGGTGTCCCATTCAGCAGGAGACTTCTTTCTTTAGTATAAAGGAATATTATGGCACCACCAAGGTAAGCGGTAATATAGGTGATGCCATCAAATATGGTAAGCAGGCAGTGTTCCCAAGCAATTATGCAGGGAAATATCCATTGGTATGTTCTGAAAATGTTATTTTTGGATTGGAAAAACTGCAAGATGAAAGTTTTGAAATTTTTTCAAAGAAAAAAGTTCAGGAGCAGGTAGAAACAATGATTTTGAAACTAATCAATCACTAAACGAAAGATGAATATTGTAGCACGGCAAGGGATGAAATATTCCATTATTGGATATTTGGGATTTTTATTAGGAACTTTCTCTAATATTTTTATTTTTCCCAATGATATGGCATTCTATGGCAAGATAAGGTATGTGCTGCCTATGGTAGAGATGCTGTTGCCTCTGGTGGTGTTTGGTTTGTCTTATTCCAATATTAAGTTTTACAATCAGGTGCATCAGGAGGGCAAGCATCAGAATATGCTCAGCCTTACTTTGGGTGCGGTAACGGTTAATTTTTCTATTTTCATTTTAGGATTTTTTGCTTTGTCGGTATTATTTCCTCAACTCAAAACTTTGAAACTATGGGAAATGCGGGGGATTATCTTACCTCTGATATTGGTGATGGCGTTGTCTTCGGTGTTTAACAAATATTTGTCTAATTACAAGCGAATAGCTATTCCCAATATTTTTGATAATCTTTTTCCTAAAATAGCCAATATCTTAGCGTTTTGTGCTTTTTTCTATTTTGGGTTATCAGAGCAATGGGCATTTTCATTATTTTTTTCGGTGTTTATGCTGGCGTTTTTCGGCTATATTGCTTACGCTAATAGTTTGGAGCGGTTGCGTTTGGATTTTTCCACCGATTATTTTCGGAAAGATGGGCTTTGGAAAGCGTTTCTCAATTATGGTTTTTTCTGTTTTTTGGGCAATATTGGGAATTATATTGCGATGAGGATAGACAATGTGATGATTTCTGAGTTCATCGGTTTTGAGTACAACGGCGTGTATAGCACGGTGTTTACCATTATTATGCTGGTGAATATTCCGCAGATGGGGGTTAATAATATCTCTGCACCCATTATCAATCAAAGTATTATCAATCGGGATTTTGAAGGATTGGACAAGTTTCACAAAAAAACATCGCTCAGTTTATTTGCCTTGGGGATGGTAGGTTTTTCTTGTATTTTGATAGGCTTTCCGTACCTTACAGAGCTGATGAAAAATGGGGTATTGCTTCGCCAGGCAGAACCCGTTATTTGGATTTTAGGAGTGGCAATGGTTTTTGATTTGGCTACGGGGTTTAATAATCAGATTATTTCAATGTCTCAATATTACCGTTTTAATATTGTGATTATCCTTATTTTGGCGGGGCTCAATGTTTTACTCAATTATCTCTTCCTTACCCAAACCGATTGGGGCATCTACGGTGTAGCGATGGCAACGGCTATTTCGCTCACGGTGTTTAATATCATCAAAATTGTGTTCAATTATTCCAAATTCAGAGTGTTTCCTCTTACCATAGAGATGCTTTATGTGGTGGTGCTTTGTTCGCTTTCCATTACGGTGGTGCTTTTGTTGCCCAACTTTCAGCATTCTTTAATCAATCTTTTTTATAAACCTTTCATCTTACTGCTTTTATTGTTATTGGGCAATCATTTTCTTCAGATTTATCCAATTCCTTATGATAAGCTAAAAATGTTTTTCAAAAAGTGATGGTTTTTAAAGATTTGGGAATGAAAAAAAGAATGCAGTTCTGAAAAATTAAACTACTTTTGCAATACTTTGAAACCACAGTTTAATAAAATACTCATAACGCCTTTGGTAATTCTCATTCGGTTTTACCAAATTGCCATTTCGCCACTTTTAGGGAAGAATTGCCGCTACCAACCTACTTGCTCTACTTATATGATAGAGGCATTGAGGCTGCACGGGGCTATCAAGGGCTTTTGGCTGGGCATTAGGAGGATAGGAAGATGCCATCCGTGGGGAGGTGAGGGCTATGACCCAGTGCCACCAAAGCAAAAGGCATCAGGAAATCAATAAAATGCTATAAAAAATTATAAAAATGAATCATTTTTTCTTAAAAATTTTCGTTGTAGTCTTTGCACTGATGATGCAAGGGCTTTCTTCGCAGAATTATCCCGATGGTCTGTCTGATGGAACATTGGAAATAGATGGCAAAGCCGTACCAGTGAAGATTTTTGCCACCACTTCGCCACAAGATTTTGTAGATTTTAGTACAAAACCTTTGCAAGGGAATACCTTAGTCTTCCTGAATGATTATATCAATGAATATGCTAATACCAATGTCTTTACTAATTATAAAGATGCGGGTTTTCAGCTTTTAGATGCCGAGTTTCTTCCTGTGCAAGAGGGGGCTGGGGCAGCAGATTTTAAATATTTTTATAAACCATTGCAGCCAGAGGATGCCATTACAGCATCAGTGCATAGTGTAGAGCTAAAAACGCCTTTCACTATCTGGAATCCGTCCAAAGGTATTTCTTTGGGAGGGTTTACTTTGCATTTTTATAGCTTAATGTTTGTATTAGCGTTTGGATTGGGGTCTCTCATTATGGCTCATATCTTCAAGATAGACAATGTGCATCAGAAGTTTTTAGACCCATTGTTTACTTGGACATTGGTAGGAACCATTTTGGGAGCAAGGCTGGGGCACGTGGTATTTTATCAGCCAGAGCTGTTCCAGCAAGACTTCCTTTCGGTATTTTTACCGATACAGACGGTGCCAGAGTTTAAGTTTACAGGCTTTTCTGGCTTGGCAAGTCACGGAGCTACCATTGCTTTGATATTCACTACGCTATATTACTCTTTTAAAATCATTAAAAAGAACCCATTTTGGGTATATGATAGGATAGGAATTGTAGTAGCCTTAGGAGGAGCTTTTGTAAGGCTGGGGAATTTCTTCAATTCGGAGATTATTGGGAAACCAGTGGCTGCAGATTCTCCATTTGCCATTCTTTTTCCGCAGATGAGCAGTGAATATGGCATTACTGTACCGAGATATCCTACCCAATTGTTTGAAGCAGCGGGATATTTTCTGTTATTTGTGCTACTTTGGTGCTTATATCGCTATACAAGGCGAAAATATCAGCAAGGTTGGCTCTTCGGATTATTCTTTGTAGTTCTTTGGAGCATCCGCCTTGTTGTAGAATTCTTCAAGGAGCCTCAGGGCGATGAGTTTATCAGTTTTGCGGGACTCAATACGGGGCAGATTTTATCCATCCCCTTCATTATTGCAGGATTGGTGATAATGTTTTACTCCAAACGCTTTCAGATAGCAGAGAAGGAGCAGTAGAAGGATAATAAAGGCTTATAGAAATACCATCGGTTGTCTATGATAAGGCAACCGATTTTTATTATCTAATCTTTGGGTTAATATATTTCATCTTTTGTGAAGAATATTTTATATCAAGGCTAATATTAATGGCTTTAGGTCAATAAGATTTATCTAAAAGGCTAAAATAAATAATACGCCGTTGCCTGAATGTGATTTCTGTGCAACCAAATATGATTTCTAAATGCCCGAATGTCATTTTTTAATGCCCAAATATCATTTTTTAATGCCTGAATACCATTTCTACAAACCAAAATGTCATTTCTAAATGACCGAATATTATTTTTTAATGCCTGAATGTTATTTTTGCAAACTCTAATATCATTTCTAAACGCCCTAATATTATTTTTTAATTCCTGAATGCCATTTCTGCAAACCAAAATATCATTTCTAAATGCCAAAATATCATTTATAATTGCACTTTATTCAAATTTTCTTGCGGTTGATTGATTTTTAAAAGCATTTGGTTTATTTCTATCACCTTTTACAACACCCCGCCCTACGGGCACCCCTCTTCACGAAGAGGGGAATCTGCTGCGTTAGGTCTTTCGGTTAAAACTTAGAGGTTGATATTGAAATCTTAGAGACTGATATTAGAAATTTATAGGATAATATTAGAAAATTACAGACTGATGTTAAAAAATTATTGTCTGATATTGAAAACTTATCGTTTAATATTGAAAATTTGTAGGAGAGGATTAAAAAACTAATGAAAAGGAATCTATTAAAAATAAAAAATCATCTCTTCTATATTCAAGAAAAGATGATATATAAGGCTAGGCACGACATCTAAATGCCCTATGGATTATAAAACGCTTCCAGAAGGGATTTCATAAGGCTCTTTACCTTGTTCAAAGATACGGGTGCTGTGTTCGCCCTCCACGGTAATGCGGTTGCCCATCCTTCTTATCCAGTTGCCTTCGCGTAATCCCACAACTTTGATGTCGTTTTGCGTTAAAAACTCCTTGATGCGGGTTTCTCTTGTCTCGCCATTGTGTTTTAGGGTCGGGTCTGGGTCAAGATAGTGCGGATTAAGGTTGAAAGGAACCAGCCCCATTGTGTCAAAGCTCGGAGGATAGACAATGGGCATATCATTGGTGGTTTTCATATTGATACCTCCAATGTTGCTGCCCGCACTGGTGCCAAGATAAGGTTTTCCGCTTTCTATATTTTGTTTCAGTGTGGTCATCAGTCCGTTTTCGTGAAGTGTTTTCACGAGAAGGAAGGTATTGCCCCCACCCGTGAAATAAGCAGGAGCCTCATTGATGGCTTGCGTCATAGATTCAAACTCGTGGAGCCCCTTGATGCGTATGCCGATATTCTGGAAGAACGAAGCGGCGGTAGCAGTATATGCCTCGTGAGAAATGCCGCCTGGTCTGGCAAATGGAATGAAAAGCACTTCTTCAATTCCCTGAAAAAGCGTTTGGATTTCTTCTGTAAGATACTCTAAATAATTTCCTCCAAATAGGGTAGAGGTAGATGCTAATAGGATGTTCATTTTTTTAAGATTAAAAGATTAAAAGATTAAAAGATTAAAAAGATTAAAAAGATTAAAAAGATTAAAAAGATTAAAAAGATTAAAAAGATTAAAAGATTAAAAGATTAGAAACTGATAATTATAACTGTCAACCAACAACCATCAACTAACAACTAACAAAAATGTTGTTCTATGAGGTTCATCAGAAAATCTGGGCATTTAATGATTTTATTGTTGGTGGCATCTAAAAAGAAGAGGGTCACCACAGCTTCGGTAATTTTTTCTTGAGCGGGGTTGTAGATTTCGTATTCAAACTCTATCCTTACGCCAGGTTTCTTTTTGATGTAAGTATGGATTTCTAAAACTTGGTCGTACAATGCAGGTTTCAGATACTTAATTTTGTACTCTGAAACGGGAAGCCAAATGCCTTGTTTTTCAATCTCATCGTAGGAGATTCCCAAGGTGCGAAACAGCTCTACGCGTGCAACTTCCAAGTACTCAGCATAGTTGCCATAGTAAACATATTTCATAGGGTCGGTTTCTCCGTAACGAACTCTTAATGAGTGTATTGTATGTATCATTGTCTTGATTTGAAATGGCAACATACAAATAACTTTTTTAAAAATCAAGAGCTTTAATATTTTTTTATGAAGGTAATTTTTGGGATATTTGCCATCTACTTTTGTAGGCAATTCAGTTATCAACATTTCTAACTTTTTACGGGTATCATATGGAACAAAAATTATCAGAACTGTGGGGGAAATGTCTTTCGTTTATGAGAGACAATCTTAATGCTATGGAAGATGATAATGATTTGAAAAAACTCGAGGAATCGTTTGATTTGTTGTTCAATAAAGTACAGCCACTATCGCTAGTGGAAAATAATCTGACCCTTTTAGTTCCTAGTGATTTTTATAAAGAATACATAGAGGAGAATTATCTATCCTTGCTTTCGGCGGCTTTGAGAAAGAATTTCGGAAAAGGCGTTAAGCTTTGGTATTCTGTAATGGAAAATAAACCTGTGGGCAGAGAGCAGCCTATTGTTCAGATGGTGAAAGGAAACTCTACGCCACCGCCTAAAATGCAAGAGGCAATGCCAAAGACTAAAAACTTGGTGAATCCTTTTGTGGCTCCAGGGATTAAAAAGGTGAATATAGAGTCTAACTTGATTCCGCATTTATCGTTTGATAATTTTGTGGAAGGGGAAAGTAATAAGTTTGCTTCTACGGCGGCTAAGACCATAGCCAAACGCCCAGGGGCAACGGCTTTTAACCCGCTTTTTATCCACGGAGGGGTAGGGGTAGGTAAGACCCACATTGCCCACGCCATAGGCTTAGAGGTGAAACAAAATTTTCCAGATAAGGTGGTGCTTTATTTGTCTTCGGAGAAATTTATTCAGCAGTTTATTTCCGCAGCGAAAGCTCAGAATAAAACCGATTTTCAGAACTACTATCAGATGGTAGATGTTTTGATTATAGATGATATTCAGTTCCTTTCTGGTAAGGCTGCTACGCAAGATAGTTTCTTCCATATTTTTGATTATCTGCATCAAAATGGTAAACAGATTATCTTGACATCTGATAAGGCTCCTGTGGACATTCAGGATATCCAAGAGCGTATTGTCTCAAGGTTTAAGTGGGGCTTGTCTGCAGAGGTAAAATCTCCGGATTTTGATACAAGAAAGAAAATTATTACCGATAAACTTAGCCGAGATGGCATTGTCCTTACGGAGGATATGGTGGATTATTTGGCAGGTGAGGTTAATTCTAATGTGCGGGAATTGATAGGCGTAATTAACTCTGTTATTGCATATTCTACAATCTATAAATCGGATTTGAGTCTAGAATTGCTTAAAGATACCATCAAGAAAATTGCTTCCACTCAGAAGAAAGTGATTAATATCCCTTACATCCAAGAGGTGGTGTGTGATTATTTCAATTTGAGTAGAGAGATGTTGCTTTCCAAGTCCAGAAAAAGAGAGATTGCCCTACCAAGACAATTGGCAATGTATTTTGCTAAGGAAATGACCAATGCTACATTTTCTAAGATAGGTGAAGAGATGGGTGGAAAAGACCATTCTACCGTGATGTATGCTGTGGAAACTATCCGCGATATATCTAAAATAGATAGGGAAATCAAAAAATATGTGAAAGAGCTCACAGAAAAAATAAAGGCATAAAAACACTTGATTGAATCATAAAAAAGCCTTTCGGAATGTGTCATTCTGGAAGGTTTTTTATATTTTTGGATAATAAAAAATTGAAGAATGAAACTATTGATGCTTTGTTTGGGAAATATTTGCAGAAGTCCTTTGGCTGAAGGTATTATGCGGTCAAAACTTTCAGATGAATTCGAGATAGATAGTGCAGGAACTATTGATTACCACCAAGGATATCAGGCAGATGAACGCTCCATCATGGTGGCACACCATCACGGGATAGACATCAGCGGACACCGTGCCAGAAAGATAACCGCTGAGGATTTTGAGTATTACGATAAAATCTATTGTATGGATGCGTCTAACTATGAGAATGCTCTTATGCTAGCAAAAAATGATGACCAAAGAGCCAAGGTGTCTTTGATTTTAGAAAATGGCAATGAAGTACCAGACCCATACTATGGCGATATTTCTGATTTTGAAAAAGTCTATCAGTTGCTAGATGAGGCGTGTGAGAGAATAGCTGAAGAACTTGCAAATATTTAAAATATGTTGTATTTAATTCCTGCGTATCTTTCTGATGCTTCACCGCTAGAATATTTCGCTCCGATTGTAAAAGAGTATATATTAAAAACCGATTATTTCTTTGTAGAAAATGAAAAAACCGCCAGAAAGGTGATTAAGTTTTTTTGTCCAGAGAAAAAACAATCGGATTTGAAATTATTTCTTTTGGATAAATATTCAGAAAATGAAGATTTGAAAGAAGCACAAGCCTTGATGAAATCGGGGCAAGACTTCGGATTGCTATCCGAAGCAGGTTTGCCGTGTATTGCAGATCCCGGTAATGTGATGGTGAGATGGTGTCATCGGAATGGCATCAAAGTCATTCCCATCAATGGCCCGAGCTCCATTATTTTGGCATTGATTTCCAGTGGGTTTAATGGGCAGGAGTTTACCTTTAATGGTTATCTACCGATAGATAAAATTCAAAAACAGCAGAAAATCAAATTTTTAGAAACGCAGGTTCAGAAAACGGGATATTCTCAGATTTTTATGGAAACGCCATACCGTAATAATCAACTGATGGCGGATTTGGTTAAAACTTTGTCTCCTAATACTTTACTTTGTGTGGCGGCAAATATCAATCATCCCACAGATGAATTTATCCAAACAAAACTTATCAAAGATTGGAAAAACCAATTGCCAGATTTGCATAAAATTCCAGCAGTATTTGTCCTCGGAAAGTGAAATATTCAGTAATTTAGCACGATTGAAAATTTTCAAAAATGGCTAAAATACATCATATATTTCTTTTGGGAGTGGCGTGTTCTACCAGCATTTTTGCCCAGAACAAGCCGTTGCTTACAGATGAACTCGCCTCTCAGCTGGCAGCATTGCCTTTGCATTGCATCAATACAGAATATCCTAATAAAACGGGGCATACCATTGTAGGTGAAGAAGATGTGGTGTTGACGCCCAAGCAGTTGCATCCTAGTTTCTACGGGTGTTTAGACTGGCACAGCTCTGTACACGGGCATTGGATGTTGGTGCACTTGCTTAAAACTAAACCTCATTTGGACAACGCAAAACAGATTTTTGATATTTTGAATCAATCCTTTCAACCTGAGAAGTTGAAAGAAGAAGCCCTTTATTTTTCCAAATATAAACATTCTAAAACCTTTGAAAGAACCTACGGCTGGGCGTGGCTTTTAAAATTGGATGAAGAGCTACAAACTTGGAATCATCCGAAAGCTAAAGAATGGCATTCTCATTTACAACCTCTAACCCAAGTGATTAAAGCCAAATGGATGGATTATCTCCCGAAACAAACCTATCCTAATAGAACGGGCGTACATCCTAATACAGCGTTTGCACTAGCCTTCGCATTGGATTGGGCAAGGTCAACTAAAGACGAGGTGTTTGAAAAGGAATTGATAGAAAAATCCAAGTATTTTTATCTGAATGATAAAAACACACCTGCCTATTTAGAACCAGATGGCTCAGATTTTTTCTCTCCAAGCTTAAATATTGCCTATCTGATGTCTCGCGTGTTGCCTCAGAAAGAATATGTGAAATGGCTTAATAATTTCTATGATAAAAAAGGATTAGAAAATGTGAAGAAAATGCCAATAGTAAGTGATTTAACAGATTATCAAACCGTTCATTTGGTGGGATTGTCTTTTTCCCGAGCGTGGTGTTTCAAGGGGATTGCCAAGGCATTGCCAGAGCGTCATAAGCATAAGGCGGAGTTTGAAACATTGGCACAGCAGTTCATAGATAATGGACTTCCGCTACTGAAACAAAGTGATTATGGCGGTAGCCATTGGCTGGCAAGTTTTGCAATTTATGCAATGAAAGATTAATTTTTATCCATTTAATTAAATTTGATGAAGACAATAAGTTTCGTAGCATTACTAGGAATGGTAATGGTAGATGCCCAAACCATTGAAAAAAAACTATCCGCAGCCACACAAGAGTTGCTAGGCTCTGCACCCGCATTTTCGTCTAATTTATCCTTTTATGTTGCGGATGATAGAGGGAATATGGTCTATGATTATCAGGGAAATAAAGGATTGACTACGGCTTCTACTCAGAAGATTTTTACAGCAGCAATGGCATTGGAACTTTTGGGGAAAGATTACCGCTGGCTCACCACGGCTTCATATTCTGGAGAGATTAAAAATGGGCATTTACAAGGCAATCTATTCCTTCACTCCAATGGGGATCCTACTTTGGGAAGCTGGCGGTACGAAGGCTTTAAACCAGATGATTTTCAAAAGCAACTGGTTTCAGCCATTAAAAATAAAGGAATTACGAGCATTTCAGGAGATTTAATCATAGATGATGGTTATTTTGATTTTCAGACTCTTCCCGGTGGTTGGGCGTGGAATGATATAGGAAACTATTATGGTGCGGGTGTGTGGGGTGTTAATTGGCGTGAAAATCAATTTGATATTAAAGCAAATGGTAAAGAGATTAAGGGCTTTAATGTAGATTTACAAAACCTTCAATGGGTGAATGATGTGCAAACAGGAGGTACTTCAGACCAAAGCATCATTTATACCGCACCTCATTCTAATGTGGGCTATATCAGTGGTTTTTTACCAGCTAAAAATATGACGATTTCTGGGGCTATGCCCAATCCGCCTTTACAATTGGGTGCGGAGCTAAAATCTTGGCTTGCAGCCAATGGCATTCATTTTTCTGGGAATATTCTCACCGCTTCCCAGCAAAGGATTGATAATAAGACTATGGGGCAGTACCCTAAAGAGAATATCTTTTGGGAATATCCATCGCCCACTTTGGATAAGGTCGTTCATTGGTTTATGAGAAAGAGTGTTAATCTCTATGGTGAAACTTTGGTGAAAACAATGGCAAGAGAACAAAGCGGAGAGGGAAGCTACAAAGCAGGAATGGCATTGATGAAAGATTTTTGGAAATCCAAAGGCATTCATCCTAATACAATTAACTTTGCTGATGGTTCAGGGCTGTCACCCAAAAACTATGTTTCGGCAAAGGCGGAAGTTCAGGCATTGCTCTATGCTCAAAAGCAATCTTGGTTCCCGATATTTTTGGAAAGTTTTCCTACTCAGAATAAGATGAAAATGAAAAGCGGAACAATGTCTAATACCAAATCTTTCGCAGGATATCACACTTCAGCAGAGGGAAAGCGTTATGTTTTTGCCATCATCATCAATAATTATCAAGGTGCTGGTGTGAGTGAGGCTCTATATAAAGTATTAAATGTATTAAAATAATGTGGCAGCGAAATCTTTTTTCTAGGTTGAATAATTGGTTTATTTTCACGCTTTTTACTTTGGTAGTGAGTGCTTTGGTGGTGGCGTCTTATTTTCTTATCGATTATCTTAGGAAAGAGGAGATTAAAAGAATAGAGCTTTTTGCCACGGCAATGAAGTACCAGCAGCAGACTTTTATAGATAATCCTGTGGCGTTGGATTTAATGCTCCAGATTTCCAAAAGCAATACCACCGTTCCTGTTATTGTAACCGATGCTCAAGGGCGTATTTTAGGGGAAGATTTAATGCGGAATATTCCAGAAGATGTGGTGGGAGATTCTGTGAAATTAAAAAAAATGTTGGCAGAGATGAAAGCGAGCTATCCTCCTTTTGAAATTCAGTTGCCCAGCGGAAATCAATATGTTTATTTTACCAACTCTCGTTTGCTCAATGATTTAAGGTATTCTCCATTATTTTTAGGATTGATAATATTGTCTTACATCGCTTTTTCATTTTGGTTTTTAAAGACCATTAAGAAAACCGATGAAGGATTCCTCTGGGCAGGGCTGGCTAAGGAAACGGCTCATCAAATCGGGACACCGCTTTCTTCAATGATTGGCTGGATAGAGATTCTAAGAATGGAAAACGAAAATAGTGAAGGTGTTGTAGAAATAGAGAAAGATATCAATCGGTTAAAAACCATTTCGGAACGATTTTCCAAAATAGGCTCGGTATCAGAGCTAAACGATTTGAATCTGAACGAAACCATACAGCAAAACTATGATTATCTCAAAGCCAGAGTGTCTAAAAAGGTAGATTTTACCCTTGCAATGCCTTGTCAGGAAGTGCTGATACCTCACAACAGAATCCTCATCAGCTGGGTGATAGAGAACCTTGTGAAAAATGCCGTAGATGCAATGAAAGGGAGCGGAAAACTGAGTATTTCCCTTTATGAAAAAAATAAAAATATCATTATAGATTTTAAGGATACAGGAAGTGGTATGACTTCTCGCAATGCCCGAAAGGTTTTCCAACCAGGTTTTTCCACCAAAAAAAGAGGTTGGGGCTTGGGATTGTCTTTGGCAAAAAGAGTGATTAGCGAGTACCACCACGGCGACATCAGAGTGGCTCATACCGAACTGGGCAAAGGGACTACTTTTAGAGTTGTTTTAAAATCGGAAGAGTGATGCTGGGCAGATGCAAAATTTTCCTTTTAGATAATTAGGTAAATAATGTAAATTTTAGATTTAACTTATGTAGGTTAAACATACGAAATTATATTTTAAAGATATTTAATAAAACATAATATTGAATATCAATGCATTATAATTTAGTCTTGATTGATTCTGTAGAAAGTAACGGAAATAAAAATCACTAGTTATTAGCATTTTATAAATTTATTGCGTCTAACCTAGCTTAACATTGAATTTTAGGCTAAACGCACGAAATTATATTTTAAAGATATTTAATAAAACATAATATTGAATATCAATACATTATAATTTGGTCTTGATTGATTCTGTAGAAAGTAACGGAAATAAAAATCACTAGTTATTAACATTTTATAAATTTATTGCGTTTGACCTATTGAATTTTGAGGTTCCTAAAAGTTTGTTCTATAAATTTGTAATCTAAAAATTGCACTTGGGGTTGAATCTGCCCAATTTTTTTAAACCAATAGGTGCATAAAATTTATTTCAAAGCAGCGATAGCTTTTTCATAATCAGGTTCTTGGGTGATTTCAGGGACTTGTTCTGTATAGATTACCTTTCCAGATTCATCTGTCACTACTATTGCACGAGATAGCAGCCCTTGCATCGGAGAATCGGTGATGGTAACGCCGTAGTCCTCCCCAAAAGTACCTCTAAAATCTGAAAGTGTATCAACATTATTGAGTCCCTCAGCTGCACAAAATCTACCTAATGCAAATGGTAAATCTTTGGATACATTTACAACTACAGTGTTTTCAAGAGAAGTAGCTTCTTCGTTAAATTTCCTTGCAGATGCTGCACAAACACCAGTATCTATACTTGGAAATATATTGAAAATGACCTTTTTACCTTGGTAATCTTCCAGAGTTTTCACCTCTAATTTATCGTTTACCAATCGGAAATTTTTCACTTGTGTTCCTACTTCTGGCAATTGTCCTACGGTGTGGATTGTATTGCCTTTTAATGTAATATCTGACATATTTTAATTTTTTGTGATATCAAAGTTAATGTTTTTCAAGGGTTCTTCTGGAATTAATATGTTAAATTATTCATAAATATATTACCCAATCTTCAGATTTTTAAAAGACAGAGCAATTAGTTGTTTTTATTTGATTTCTAGACTTAGATTAAATATTAAATTTTATTTCGTTGAGCTAAAATATTTGTTAGATTAGACTAACATTTGTATATTTGCCAAAATTATTAAGCAATGAGAATGAATAAAAATATGATTTTCTCACTAATCTTGGCTGCTAATGCAATATCAGTTAATTATTTTAGTGCATCAGTTAAAGATTCAATAGGAGATTCACTACAAAGGAAAAGTGATACCATTATCAAGAATCAGCAGATAGAAGAAGTGGTTGTTTCTGGAACTATGAAACCTGTAAAACGCTTAGAGACTCCCGTTCCAGTGGAAGTGTATTCGCCTGCGTTTTTTAAGAAAAATCCATCGCCTAATATTTTTGAAGCGTTGCAGAATGTTAATGGCATTCGGCCACAGATTAATTGCAGCGTGTGCAATACGGGAGATATTCAGATTAATGGATTGCCAGGGGCTTACACAATGGTGATGATAGACGGGATGCCTATGGTAAGTGCTTTAGGAACGGTCTATGGACTTTCTGGGATTCCCAATGCATTGGTAGAACGGGTAGAAATAGTGAAAGGTCCTGCTTCTTCGCTTTATGGCAGCGAGGCGGTGGCGGGGCTCATCAATATCATTACCAAAAAGACCTTTGCCGCACCAAGGCTCAGTGCCGATGTTTTTACTACGAGTTGGGGCGAGTACAATTTGGATTTAGGGTTTAAATTTCCTGTGGGAAAGACTACTAATGTTCTTACGGGAATTAACTATTTCAACTATCAAAATCCGATAGATGTAAACCAAGATGGCTTCACAGATTTAACCCTCCAAGACCGTATTTCGGTGTTTCAAAAATGGAATTTCAAAAGGAAAGATTATCGTGCCTTTAGTCTTGCGGGGCGTTATTTGTATGAAGACCGCTGGGGAGGGGAGATGCGATGGAATAAATCTTACCGCGGTGGCGATGAAGTGTATGGTGAAAGTATCTATACGAGAAGAGCCGAATTTTTCGGGCAATATCAGCTGCCGTTGAAAGAAAAGATGATGCTCAATTTTTCGTTAATCAATCACCATCAAGATAGTTGGTATGGTGATACGCCTTACTTTGCCAATCAAAATATAGGTTTCGGGCAATTGGTTTGGGATAAAACCATTGGGAAAACCGATTGGATTGCAGGGGCGGCACTTCGTTATCAATATTATGATGATAATACCCCTGCTACGGCTACGGCTTTGGGAGAAAATCAAGCGGATAAAACTTGGTTACCTGGTATTTTTGCACAGACCGAATGGTCGGCAACGGAAAAAAGTAAATTGCTCTTTGGGGCAAGGGTAGATGTTCACAATGCCCACGGAACTATTTTTACCCCGAGGGTGGCTTATAAATATACCTTTGATGAAGATGCTATTTTGAGGCTTAATGCAGGAACGGGATTCCGAGTGGTGAACCTTTTTACCGAAGATCACGCTGCCCTTACAGGCGGGAGAACGGTGATTTTGGAAGAACATCTTAATCCCGAAAAATCTTATAATGCCAATCTCAATTTTATTAAGAAATGGTATTTTGATGCGGGTTATTTAGATTTGGAAGCCACCGCATTTTATACCTATTTTAATAATAGAATTTTACCCGACTATGAAACCGATGCCAGAAAAATCATTTATAAAAACCTTAATGGGAATGCCATTAGCAAAGGGGTAGGGCTCAATGCAGATTTGATGCTGATGAATGGCTGGCGTTTTCTTTTGGGAGCTACATTGATGGATAATACCGTTACCGAAAATGGCAATACCACACGCCAAATGCTCACCGAAAGATTCTCTGCCAACTGGGCGATTACCTACCAAATTCCACGATGGAAACTGAATATAGACTACACGGGAAATCTGTATAGTCCTATGCGGTTGCCATTGGCTGGGGAACTAGACCCTCGACGTCCAGAATCGCCTTGGTGGAGTTTGCAAAACATTCAGTTTACCTACACAGGATTTAAGAAATGGGAAATCTATGCAGGAATTAAAAATCTGCTCAATTGGGTTCCTTACCGAAATGTGCCGTTCCTCATAGCAAGAAGCCACGACCCTTTTGATAAAAATGTACAATATGATGCTGGTGGCAATGTATTACCTACTGCTGACAATCCTTATGCCCTCACCTTTGATCCTTCTTATTCCTATGCACCCAACCAAGGTATCAGAGGCTTTTTGGGCGTGAGGTTTAGGTTGAATTAAAGCAAAATAAAAGCAATCCATTAGGATTGCTTTTATTTTATCGTTTGAAAATTAATTTACCAAACGCCTCTTCTGTGGTTTACCATCCAGCGAAACATTCCTAAGATGTTGAGCTTACTCATAGAGTCATACCCAAACCATTTTTTCTGTTCATCGGTAAATTTTACATTCCTATAAAGCTCATCCCAAGTGTAGCCTTTTCTTAGCAAATCCAACACTTGGTCGTGCAGGCTTATCATATATTCTCTTTCTTTTTTTAGAAACTCGGTGGTGGTAGGGGTATAATGTCCTATATCTATGATATCATAGTTTTGGGCAATGGCATAGTCTAAAGTTTCTATCCAGCCATCGTAGTAGAAGTCTAAAAAATCATTGTAAGGGAAAGTTTCATTCTGTCCTACATCGGTCAGTTGCATTGCTTTGTAGTCTGGGAAACGCACTACTGTCATACTATTAGAATGGCTGGGAGCAACTCTATCTAAGAGGATTTTTTCGCCTCCCATTGTAATTTCCATATGGTCTTTATATACAAAATCTGGCACTGCAGTAGGTAGTTTTTCTCCAATGATAGGCTCCAGACCTTTTTCCTGAATAATCACTTTAGCACCTGCATTTTGAAAAACTTGACTTCCTCCGATGTGGTCATAATGGGCGTGGGTCATTATCAGATATTTTACAGGGATATTGAAACGGGTTTTGATTTCGTTCAAAAGCCATTCTGCAGATTGTGTATTGGCAGGGTCTATTACCAAAGCACCCTCTTTGTTGATAAGCACCAAACCACTATGCAAAGAAGGAATTTTATCATTGGTATGGCGGTAAAGATTTCCTTTGATATGTATCAAAGCTTTTTCTGTTGGTGGTTGAGGATTGCCTAGTGCATCTGGTAGCACCTCGCGGTTGGCGTATAAAGATTTATCTACAGGGATGGCTCCTACCATCTGAGAGTAAGCCATCTGAGAGCCCAGCATCATTGCGATAGTGGATATTTTAAAAAGTAATGCTTTCATATCATTCTGATTTTGATTAATGATTAAATTAATACCCCAAAGGTATAATATTTCTTAGCTAAAAACTCTTGATGTAGGATAAGAATTTGGCGGAAGAGAGCATAATATTGCTTATCTCTCTAAGTGATAACTTTTCGTACTTTTACTGAATGAAATTTAAACAGGCTCTAAGCTGGTGATTGCTATTTGAAATTTTAAAGACTATGACATATAACGCATCCGCATTTCCTATATCCATAAAGGGAATTGTATTGGTAAACGAGAAGATAGTTCTCCTTAAAAACGAAAGAGAAGAATGGGAGTTGCCCGGTGGTAGGATAGAAATTGGAGAAACTCCAGAGGAATGCGTGGTGAGGGAAATTGATGAGGAATTGAACTTAAAATGTGTTGTGGATAGGATTGTAGATACTTGGATGTATACTATTTCGAATCAGAAAAATGTATTCATCGTTACTTATCTTTGTGAAAAACTAACGATAGACCCCAATGTTTTGAAAATTAGCCACGAGCATAAAGAATTAGGACTTTTCAATATAGAGGAAATTGAACATCTTAATATGCCCTTAGGATACAAAAATACCATTAGAAAAGTGATTCATAGCTCATATTAAGACCGAAATCTCTACCTTTGCAGTATGAATATCGGCAAAGTACAAACCTTAGAAGTTTCAGAGAAAATCAGTTCAGGCTACCTCCTTACAGATGGCGAGGGCGAGAAAGCATTTTTACCCAAAATATTTGTGCGAGAGGATTTATCCGAAGGCGATGCCATCACGGTATTTGTGTACCAAGATGATGATAAACTGAAAGCAACTACAGAAGAACCACTGGCAGAGGTGGGAACCTTTGCAGTGATGAGCTGTGTACAGGTGTTGCCGAGTGGGGCATTTATGGATTGGGGCATCATCAAAGACCTTTTTGTTCCCTATAAACAGCAGAAAGGAAAAATGGTGGAGGGCAAACGCTATCTGGTTTATGTCTATGTAGATGAGCAGACGGGGCTTATCACAGGGACTACCAAGTTTAAACGAAATCCACAATACGAGAACCTACCCTTTGAGAAAGGGGATAAGGTGAACCTGATAATGATGGGCGAAAGCGAACTGGGCTGGAATGTCATCATCAATCAACGGTATATAGGGCTGGTGTACGCTTCTGATGTATACAAAAAACTCTACCCTTTATCGGAAGAGGTGGGCTACATCAAAACCATCCGCGAAGATGGAAAGATAGATGTCTCTCTACAGCCTGAAGGCTATGCCCATATAGACGAGTATCAAAAAATTATCCTTGAAAAATTGGAAGAAAACTACGGACTGCTTTACCTTTCGGATCAATCTTCTCCAGAGGAAATCAAGGAAGAGTTGCAAATGAGCAAAAAGAATTTCAAAAAAGCCATCGGCGGTCTTTATAAGGATAAAAAAATTGAAATCTTGGAAGATAAGATAAGGTTGGTGTAGATTTTTTTTACAGAAGTTGGATTTTAGAGGTTAGAAGTTAGAATTTAGAGATTAGATTTTAGAAGTTAGATTTTAGAGGTTAGAAGTGAGAATTTAGACTATAAGTTCATTATAAAATCCAAAACTTTTAATCTCTAAAAATTTGTTTTACTTTGTTCAACATTCACGCTCCATCCAACTTTCTAAACCTCTAAAACCTAATCTCCAACCTCCAACCTCTAACCTCTAACCTCTAAAATCTAGTTTCTAGTTTCTAGTTTCTATTCTCCAAAAACCGTTTATAGATTTCCTCGCCGCTTCGGATGGAGTTTACAGCCCATCGTATTTTCATTTTTAGGCGTTTTTCATCACTCAGTTTGTAAGGAATATTAGAATGAATGAGCTTCTGTTTCAGCTCGTACATACAGATAGCAGCTGCCACAGAAACATTAAAACTCTTGGTAAATCCATACATAGGGATGGCGAGCGTTTCATCTGCAAAGCTGAGCACCTCCTCCGATACTCCTTGCCATTCTGTACCGAAAACTAATGCAATAGGCTCTTTTATCTCGTAGTCTGGGAGCATTGTGGCATTATGCTCTGGCGATACGGCTACAATTTTATAACCACGATTTTTTATCGCTTTGATGGCGTCTAAGTGTGCAGGCATTTTTTCTACTTCTACCCAAGTCTGAGCCCCTTTGGTAACGGTAAGGTTGGGGGCAAAGATATTGTCTTGTTCCAATGCCACCACCTTGTGAAACGCACACGCCTCCACGCTTCGTACAATGGCGGCAGCATTGCGAAACTGATAGATATCTTCCAAAACGGGGAGTACAAAATCTGAACTTTCCAAGGCATAATGCTCTATTTTGGCAAGGCGTTCTTCGGTGAGAAATTGTTTTAGATAATCGTAGGTTTCTTGTAAATCTTTCATCGTGGGGCAAAGATAGGGAAAATGGTTGATGCAATAAAGCGGGTAGGCGAGGGGCGTAAAATAGCCACTACAAATATTTGCAGTGGCTGTTTGGGTAGATGCTGAAATACAGATGCCGTTATTTAGTACCGGCTAAGGCTTTTTTCACCTCTTCATTGATGGCATTGGCAAGATTGCGATATTGTTCTTCCCCATTCACGAAGGCTAAGGCATTTATAGCCTTGCATAGGCGGTCAAATTTCTCTTGCATTTCTTTCCGAGCCTCTTTGCTTTGTCCCACTTCTTTTTCAGACTCTTCCACGGTGCGATTGCTGTGCAGGGCATCAAATTTTTCGTTAATCGGTTTGAGGAGGGTGAGCCATTCTTTTGCTCCGATGAGGGCGATGTCTGCATCGTTCTGAGGCTGTTCAAAATCTGCTATCAAATTGCGAATGATGGCAGTCTCATCTCGGTAAGCTCGCCTTTGGATGTCTTTCCCATACGCCTCTATCTGAATGATGGCACGGTGAGCAGCGGCATTTTTCTCGGCATCGGGGTGATTTTTGAAGAGTTTGCAATGAGCAATAAAATTTGCAAGTAAAATATCCCGCTGTTTATCCTGTTCTAAGATGGTCTGCGTTTGCTCATTTCTTCTGGCGATGTGCAGCACATCTTCTAAGGCATCAAAAGCGGTGTCAAACTCGGCTTTCACGGAGGTAAGCCCTGAGGTTTCTAAGTTTTCTTCTTTTGCTAAAAAAGATTGAACATTCTTCATCACCTGAGAGAATGCCATCAGGCGGAGGTTTCTTAAAGATGTTGTTTTTATCATATCAATAAATTTTTAAGTAATTAATAATTAATTTTTATTAAATAAAATGATTTTGATGCTATTTTTGTTTGGGAAAATCCCAAGCGTTATTGCGGGATATTTTCCCAGCTTGGGAAAGTCTCAAACTTGTGATATTGGCATTTTCCCAGTTTGGGATTTTCTCCTGCGGTTTTGCGGGGCGTTGTCCCAGCTTGGGAAAACTTCCCGAAAGCGTGCGGGGAATAATCCCATCGTGGGACGGCTCTCTGCAAATTGGCGTGGGATAAAATTAGGAAAAATTTTTATACGGCAATGAGGGTTTGATAAATTTTTGTTTTTTACATCCCCCTACCCCCTTCAAAGGGGGAATTTACGTGTGGAAATTTTATGCTTCTATTTTACCTCAAACTTTAAGCGTTCTCTTATTCCCCCTTTGAAGGGGGTAGGGGGATGTCCTCATTCCTTTTGCAACTCCTCCACGCAATGCTGGATTTTCAAAATCACATTTTGCATATCGTATTTTATCTCATCATTGGTAAAACGCAAGAATTTTACGCCGTAATTCTCTATTTTCTCCTGCCGTTCGCAGTCTTCTATGTATTGATAGAGATGATATTCGCCATCTACCTCAATTGCTAACTGCAACTCGTGGCAATAAAAATCCACAATGAAATCCAGCATTGGAACTTGCCGATGAAACTCCACGCCCAACGATTTATTCTTAATCATTTTCCAAAGCAAGACCTCGCACAGAGTGCTATTATTTCGCAAATGTCTGGCGTATTCTTTTAGTTTTGGATGATACGGAATGATTTTGTTGCTCATTTGTTTTTGTTTTTACATCCCCCTCCCCCCTTCAAAGGAGGAATTGCGTATGTTCTTTACTATATATTGATTTACACAAAATAAAACACCCCCACTATTCCCCCTTTGAAGGGGGTAGGGGGATGTTAAAAATATATTATCTTATTTCAATCTAAAAAACATCAGGATCTATATCTATTTCTACATCATTTATGATTATATCATTATTATCTGCAGAGAACTCAAAATTTCCCTTTGCTTTAAATTCTTTATTGTATGGAGCATTAAAACTAGTATCTCCACGAGATGCTCCCATAACTAAATCGGCATTAAAAACACCCTTTGCATCAAACTGCCTACTTGGAATATCCGCATATACATCATTATATGATACTTCTACATTCCATTCATCACAACCATAATTTCCAGGAAATGTATTACTTATAACATCATTCCAAACATCATTATGTTCTTGTAATTTATTTGCTATTATATCTCTAATTCTATCTAATTCCATATTTTTAATTTTAATTAAACTACTACTCATTTACTATTTCACTTCTTCAAAATCTGCGTCTTGCACATTGTCTCCTGCATTTGCGGAATTACCAGCATCTTGCTGTGGTTGTGCTTCGGCTTGTGCTTTGTAAAGCTCTTCGGAAGCTGCCATCCACGCATTGTCTAAGGCTTCGGATTTGGTTTTGATGCTTTCTAAATCTTTCGCTTCAAAAGCGGTTTTCAGTTCTGCAGCGGCACTTTCAATGGCAGATTTCTTATCTGTAGAAAGCTTATCACCAAACTCTTTCAGTTGTTTTTCAGTTTGGAAGATTTGTCCATCTGCCTTGTTGAGGAGGTCTGCTTCTTCTTTTCTCTTCGCATCGGCAGCGGAGTTTTCTTGTGCTTCTTTCTTCATTCTTTCAATTTCTTCATCAGACAATCCAGAAGACGCTTGGATTTTGATAGATTGTTCCTTACCCGTTCCTTTATCTTTTGCAGATACGCTGAGGATACCGTTGGCATCAATATCGAAGGTTACTTCAATCTGAGGAACACCTCTTGGTGCTGGTGGGATATCTGTTAAATCAAATCTACCGATTTCCTTGTTATCGTTAAACATAGGTCTTTCTCCTTGTCCTACGCGGATGCTTACCGCTGGTTGGTTATCAGACGCTGTAGAGAACACCTCAGATTTTCTGGTTGGGATAGTGGTATTGGCTTCAATCAATTTGGTGAAAACCGCTCCCATTGTTTCGATACCTAAAGATAGTGGCGTAACATCTAGAAGCAATACATCTTTCACATCACCTGTAAGTACCCCTCCTTGGATGGCAGCACCTATGGCAACTACCTCGTCTGGGTTTACACCTTTAGAAGGCTTTTTACCGAAGAATTTCTCTACTTCCTCTTGGATGATTGGGATTCTGGTAGAACCACCTACTAAGATGACCTCATCAATATCCGAAGTGGACAATCCTGCATCTTGAAGGGCTTTTTTACAAGGCTCCATAGAACGACGCACTAAGTCGGCAGAAAGTTGCTCAAACTTCGCTCTCGTTAATGTTTTCACCAAGTGTTTAGGCCCAGAAGCTGTAGCGGTGATGTATGGCAAGTTGATTTCGGTCTGTGTAGAAGAAGACAATTCTATTTTAGCTTTTTCAGCGGCTTCTTTCAATCTTTGAAGAGCGATGGCATCGGCTTTCAAATCTACACCTTCCTCTGCTTGGAACTCAGAAGCGAGCCAATTGATAATTACATTATCAAAATCGTCCCCACCGAGGTGTGTATCTCCGTTGGTAGATAATACCTCGAAAACGCCATCACCTAAATCTAAGATTGAGATATCAAAAGTACCTCCCCCAAGGTCATAAACCGCAATTTTTTGGTCTTTGTGAGATTTATCTAATCCGTAAGCCAAGGCTGCTGCCGTAGGCTCGTTGATGATTCTTTCTACTTTAAGTCCTGCGATTTCACCTGCTTCTTTGGTTGCTTGTCTTTGAGCATCGTTGAAGTAAGCTGGTACGGTAATTACGGCTCTTGTTACTTCTTGCCCCAGATAGTCTTCTGCGGTTTTCTTCATTTTCTGAAGCGTCATTGCAGAGATTTCTTGCGGTGTATATTCTCTATCGGCTATTTTTACTTTTACGCTATCATTATTACCTTTTACCAATTCGTAAGGGACATTTTTGTCCTCTGCGGTAAGGTTAGAGAAATGTTCCCCCATATATCTCTTGATAGAGTAGATGGTATTTTTAGGGTTGGTTACGGCTTGTCTTTTAGCAGGGTCTCCTACTTTTCTTTCGCCATCTTCAGCGAAGGCAACGATAGAAGGGGTTGTTCTTTTTCCTTCAGCATTAGGGATTACCACAGGGTCTTTCCCTTCCATTACAGATACACACGAGTTGGTAGTACCTAAGTCAATTCCAATAATTTTGCTCATTTTATTTTCTATTTTTATTTGTTGAACGATTAAAAAACTTAGATGGTTGTAGAGCTAAAAAGGTTCTGAAGATTTCATCACCCCGGTTACCTCATTCCATCATTTCCCTTTCGTTTTCTCTAAAAATATACCAATGATAAAAGTGTGACAAATTGACACAAAAAAAAGCGTTCTTGAATTTCAAAAACGCTCTTATCCTTTATTAAATGTAACAACTTATGGTTTGAGTGACAAAATATATTCTGCCATTTTTTTAGCATTTTCCTTACTCAGCCCAGGGTGTGGAGACATTGGCACAGGTCCCCAAACGCCAGAACTTCCGTTGATAATCTTATCTGCCAACATATCCAAATCAGCTTCGGTGTATTTATTGGCGATGTCTTGGTAAGATGGCCCTACCAACTTTGCATCATCTTGATGGCAACTTCTGCAATCGGCATTGTCTATTAAAGATTGCCCCGTAACTTCTGTTTCACCAGCAGGCGATGCCGTGGTTTCTTCTAGCATTACATTGCTCTCTGTAACGGGCTCCTCTTTTTTAGAACAAGACATCAATACCGCTCCTAACGCTAAAATAGAAATAATTTTTTTCATAATCACATTACTTTAATTCCCTACAAATATAAATGTTTTTAATTAAAACGCAATAGGCTTTAAGTAGAGATGTTATTGATATCCATTTTGGGCTAAAGCCTTTTGAGGAACCCCTATCAAAAGTCGGGTTAAAACCCGACCCTATTGAAAATTGAAAGCACATAGTCTAGGATAAAATCCATTTCTACGCTTTATTCTTTTAACGCAATAGGCTTTAAGTGGAAATGTTATTGATATCAATTTTCGGCTAAAGCCTTTTGGAAAAGCCATACCAAAAGTCGGGTTAAAACCCGACCCTATTGAAAATTGAAAGCACATAGTCTAGGATAAAATCCATTTCTACGCTTTATTCTTTTAACGCAATAGGCTTTAAGTGGAAATGTTATTGATATCAATTTTCGGCTAAAGCCTTTTGGAAAAACCATATCAAAAGTCGGGTTAAAACCCGACCCTATATTGAAAATTGAAAGCATAAAAATCCAATTCTACGCTTTATTCTTCACTTGTTCATAGATGCTATGGATAAGTCCATCAGCAACGGAAATTTTAGGAACAAAGATTTTAGAAATATCTGTCCAGTTCATTATTTTATTGAAAATTTCTAGGGCAGGCACTAGTACATCGGCACGGTCTTCTCTTAGCTTGTAGCGGTGCATTCTTTCTTCTACGGTAAGGGCGGCAAATTCTTTGTGATATTTCTTAAGCGTATCAGCAGACATTGGCTTTCCATCTTTGGTTTTGCTAAGAGAAAAAATCTTATTGATATTCCCTCCCGAGCCTATCGCAAGCATCGGCTTTTTGCTTACAATTTTGGTTTTGAGTTCTTCTTTCATTTCCTTCCATTGCTCTTCCTTCACCAAGCCATTGAGTAAACGAATGGTACCAATATTAAAGGATTTTTTGAATTTCATTTTTCCGTTTTCAAAATACATCACCTCGGTGCTTCCGCCTCCTACATCGATGTACAAATAGCCAAAATCTTTGTCTAAAGTCTCTGCAATATGGTTTTCATAGATAAGACTAGCTTCTTCATCTCCAGAGATAATTTCAATCTCTATCCCAGAAGTTTCTTTTACTTCCTTGCGAATCTCTGCACCGTTCTGAGCGTCACGCATTGCAGAAGTGGCACACGCACGGTAATATTCTACATTGTAGATTTTCATTAAATCTGAAAAAACTTTCATAGAGTCTATCACCATTTTTTGCCTTTCTTCGCGGATTTCTCCATAGCTGAATACATCCATCCCCAATCGGAGGGGAATGCGTAGAAGATTGAGCTTGGTGAACTCTGGTTCACCTTTTTTATTCTCTGTAACTTCGTTAATCAGTAATCTGGCAGCGTTACTACCGATGTCTATTGCGGCTAATTTCATTATTTTTAAAATGGTCTTATTATTTTTTCGTTTTTTGCTTTAAATATTTATAGATTTCAATCTGTGAGCGAAATTCTTTTTCACCTTTTCGGACATATTTATTTTTGAGCTTATTGTCCAATATTCGGGCTTTCACATTGTCTTTCAGTTGGATATTAAGCAAATCTTTCAGCTCTTTTTTCAGTTCTTTTTCGGTAATTTTTACGGCGGCTTCTACGCGATAATCAAGGTTTCTGGTCATCCAATCGGCAGAGGAGATATAGAGGTCTTCTTGCCCCTTGTTCCAGAAATACATTACGCGAGAGTGTTCTAGATACTCATCTACAATGCTGATACTCTCTATCGGCGTTTTGAAAGATTTATCATTCACGGCACAGTAGATTCCCCTTACAATCATCTTGATAACAACGCCTGCTTGTGCGGCTTCGTAGAGTTTTAAAATCAATCCTTTATCACTAAGGGAATTCACTTTGATAATCATCTTGGCTTTTCGTCCTGCTTTAGCTTCTGCTATTTCCCTATCGATGTGCCATACAATTTTATCCCGCATATGCTGTGGGCAAACGAGTAGGGCTTTGCAGGTTTTTAGCGTTTCTTCAGGGTTGAGTTTGGGCTTTCTAAAAAGGTTGAATACCTTATTAATATCTGCCATTATGGCTCTATTGGCGGTCATCAGAAGATTGTCCCCATAGATTTTGGCTGTTTTTTCGTTAAAATTTCCTGTGCTTATAAATCCGTATTGAATGGTTTTATTATTCACTCTCTTTTTGATAACGCAGAGCTTGGCGTGTACTTTTTTATTCGGGAGTCCCACCAATACTTTAATGCCTTCTAGCTCCAATCGCTCTTTCCATTTAAGGTTGTTTTCCTCGTCAAAACGGGCTCGGAGTTCCACCATTACGGTCACTTCTTTTCCGTTTCGGGCAGCGTTGATAAGGGCGTTTACGATTTTAGAATTGGATGCCAATCTATAAGCCGTGATTTGAATGGTTTTCACATCGGGGTCCATTGCAGACTCCCTCAGCAGATTAATCACGGGTGTATAGGTGTGATAGGGGAATGTGAGGAGGACATCTTTCTTCAAGACAACATCCATTACCCTTTGTTCATCTTGGAAATCTGGATGGGTGAAGGAGGTGCGTTCCTCTGGTTTTTCTACCTCCGAAAAGACATTGGGAAAATCCATAAAGTGTTTGAAATTATGAATTTTTCCCCCTGGGATAATGCTATCTCGGGAAGTGAGGTTTAGCTTTTTGATGAGAAATTCCAGCAGGGCTTTGTCCATATCTTTATCAAAAACAAAACGGGTAGGCTTCCCTTTCCGTCTGCTTTTCACGGCTTTTTCTATTTTCTCTGCTAGCGTGGTGCGGATGTCATTGTCCAAATCAAACTCGGCATCTTTGGTTACCTTAAAACAGTGGGCTTCAAAATCATCATAACCGAAATAGGAGAATATATAAGGTAAATTGCAAATGATGACATCTTCTAAAAGCATTACATTTTTCTCCCCCTTCTCCGATGGCAACAGCACAAAACGCCCCAAAACTCTAGATGGGACTTCTATAATGGCATAACTGCTGATGTATTGCCATTCTTTTTTTCGCATTGCGATGCCTATATAAAGGCTTTTGTCCCTGAGGTAGGGCATTGGTTCGTTTTCGTGAAGGAGTATGGGAATGACATTGCTTTCCACCTCTTCATCAAAATAACGGTGTACAAACTCTGCTTGCTTTGGGGTGAGGTTTCTATGGTCTTTGATGAAAACTTTTTCCTCTGCCATTTCTTCTTGGATTTTTTTCCAAGTTTTATCAAAGTTTTCTTGTTGATGAATAACAATATCGTTGATTTGTTTTAAAATCTTGGAAGGTGGCTGGAAAAAGCTATCCGTAAGGATTTTGTTTTTAAAGTCCATAGCCCGTTTTAGCCCTGCTACGCGTACGCGGAAAAACTCGTCTAAGTTATTAGAAAAAATACCAAGAAAGCGTATTCTGAGGGGAAGTGGGACGCTCTCATCCATTGCCTCTTGTAGCACCCTTTCGTTAAAGGCGAGCCAAGTAACATCTCTGGGATTGAATAGATTGCTCATATCGTTTGCTTAATGCCTCAAAAATACGGAAAAATAAGTTTGGGGCTATTGTTTCGGATATGAAACTTTGAAATCTAAATGAATGGGATTTTGTTTTCTTAGTCTGTTTCTTATAATTTCTTCACTGGATTTTAGGTTTTGTTTGGTGAGTAATGTGCCATCTTCCAAGCGAATAGGCTTATCACTATCCGATAATCCTTTGGCAATATATCCCAAGGGGTCTTTATAGCTTTGAAGCATTAGTTTCTTCCATTTGTCCAAAGTAATTGGCACTGCATTATTCTGTAAAGTACCGATGAAATCAATGGTCTGAGGCTCAGGAAGATTTTGAAGTTTAATCAATTCAAAGCTAAAATTATTTTCAGAATCATTTAGTTTTACGATAAGCCCTGGAAGACCGTTGAAATAATATGGACCTGTATGAATGGGTAAACTGGCATCAAACCACGCTTCCCAATGTCTGCCACCATAGTTGGTAGTTGCTTTTTGCAAAACCTTATTTTCCCAAATTGTGGTGTCTTTCGTAATTTCCCAATTTTGGGGATTTTCCATTCTTATTTTGAATACATCCATATTCAGTATTTTATACTCCTCTGAATATTTACTCTCTAATAAGTTGGTTTTAACAAAGTCTGTCATTTTGAACCCAGTATAGCCAAATTCTCCAGATTTTTTGAAAATAGAATCGTTCACGAAATAAACTCTATTGTAATAAATAGCATTTTGAGCTTTGGTATCTATATCAAGGTGATAGTTTTCTACAATGCGTTCAGCAGCTTCTGTGGATGTGGTTTTATACACAAGTCTTATTGTCTGTGCTTTTAGAGAAATTACTGAAAGGAGTAACATAAAAAGTATCTTTTTCATAGCTAGCGTTCGATAGGGTTGTTATCTTTTTTATATTAGCCATTATTTTTCTTCAAATTTTTTAAGGAAACATCATTGTAGAAATCAATAAAAATATAAATAATAATGCTTTCATTTTTTAGGATATTTGACACCTTGAGTTTTATTAATTGGATTATAATTTTTTCTCATTTCTGCTTGCTCTTCTCTAATTAGAGAATTCAGTTCTTGTAAAGACTTTATAACTCTGCCATCTTCTGTATTTATACTCCAACGACCTGTTTTGTCATTTTTGAACTCACTGTAAAGATTGTAGTATGCGTTTATAAGAGCTTTATTAAATTTTTCTAAACTAACTTTTATTGGTTTTTGTCCAAAGTTTGTTTCTAAAAAGTTCTGTGTATCTGGTAATTCTTTAAGATTGGAAAGACTTGTAAGCGTAAAACTGAAGTTTCGCTGGCTATCATAAACTTCTATAACCATTCCAGGTAAGCCATTAAATTTGTAAGGGCCTTCAATTAAAGGTAAGTCCTTTACAAACCAAGCATACCAATGTCTTCCTCCGTAGTCAGATTCAGCAAGTTGTGCAGTGTAATTACCTATACTTTTCATTTGATCCTTTAAAGTCCATTTTATTTTATCGACAGTTTCAAAGACATAGTATTGCCCGTTAATAAAGCTATAATTTTTGTTTTCTTGTTGTCCAGTTTTACGTTTCACTAAAATATTGAACCCATTTGGTAAAGAAGCCTGCGTCTTGTGTTTTAAATTTTGGTTCAAAGAATCTATCTGTAAAAATTCTTCTTTATAAAATTTTGTATCATCTTTAGTAATATCCAGTAGATAAATATCTCTTTCTATATCATTTTCTAAAGAGTCTATTTTATACGCAAATTCAAAAGTTAATCTTTGCATTTGAGCATTAAAATAAAAGACATTCATAAAAAGTAAAAGAAATGTAATTTTTTTCATTTTTGATTGTTATTTAGATTTAAGTTATAAATATCACTAAACATTTTTATGCATTTTTGTTGCGAAATCGATGCAATTATTGCGGACGATTTTTTCTTTTTTACCAACTAAATTTGGAGTTTATATCCAAAACTTAATGTGATTTTATGTTTAGTGAATATTGTATCTTTCATAATATTTAATCTATTTCAAAAGGCTAAGTTCTAGAATATTATTATCTTTTATCAATCTCTCTTTTTCCATTTTCTCCATTGTTTTGAAAAATTCATCAGCAGACATTGTTTTGCCATTTATTGTTCCTTTTGTGATATCGTGCCTTCTCCAAGATTCCAAGGGATTTCTTCGGTATTGCTGATACAGTTTTTTGTAACGCTCTGGTGTGATGTCTATCCATTTGGTTTTATTGATTAAGTTCAGATATGAAAAGCTATTTTTCTCAGAAGATTTCACTTCTAATAGTTCAAACTGATGGGTTTTGTTATCAGATTCCAGCCTGATAATTAGCCCAGGTAAGCCGTGAAACTTATAAGGACCGTCTGCGATGGGGATGTCTTTTGTGAAAAAAGCAAACCATTTTCTTCCAGCAAAATTTACAGATGCTTTTTGAGTATGAAAGCCATTGATGTATTCCACATCTTCAAGGATCTGCCAATTGAGTTTATCATTGGATTTTATATGATAAAGCCTTTCGCTCAATTTCAAGTATTGATGAGTTTCAGTATTATCATAATATTTAACGATAACAGGTTTGCTTTTGGAGGTACTTGCAAACATATTTTCGATAGAGTCCCTTCTTTTGTGGTATTCTGAAAAATAAATGGATTGGCGATGATCAACCTTCAAAGTGTATATTTCTTTCCTTTGGCTTGCTACATCAGTAGAATCTGAAAGAAAGCGATACTCATAAGTAAAAGAGTGATTTTGCCCAAAAAGATGAACCGAATTCATCACCATAAATAATAATAGAAGTGTAATCTTGTTCATAATATTTTGTTTTTAAGATTAATATTGGTATATTCTAATCCCTCCCAAATTTATAAAAACTTGTTGAATCAACAAATAATTTGAAAGTTTTTTTTGATTTTGTTTATATTTAACCTTTTTCAATAGTTTTTATGAAAATATTAATTGCCCTTTATGCCTTCTTTTCTGATATAATTTTGAAGCGTAACAAAAAAGACCAACAACACAAGTGTCATTGGTCTTTAACATTTCAATTATAAACTATCTTTTGCTTACTTCCTCACTGCTGGTGGGAAACCAAATGCGGAATGATTAGATTTCATTGTAGGGGCGAATGCAATTCGCTCTTGTGTATGATGGTATTGCGTTGGGCGTTTGCAAAACGCCCCTACGGTTTGTGGGTAAAAAACCTTGTCAAAGTTTGGAACTTTGACAAGGGTAAAGATATTTTTTTATTCTGAATTCATTTTCAATTTAACAAATGCTCTCATCATAGGGTTCTTAAATGCATACTTTGTACTTTTACCTTTTCCTAACTTTACTAATATCTCACCTCTTCCTTCTTTTGTTAACTGATTTAAATTATATTTTATATCACTTTGCTTTCCTGTTATTTTTTCATAATTTTTAGCGACATTACTTATCGTAAAAGAATTAAACTCATCTATTTCACAAGAACAACAAGAATATATTACATCTTTCCATTTATTACTATTATTAGAAGTTAACACTCCTTTTCTAAAAGATGATCTAAGTTGCTCTGCTGTATTCTCTATTCCTTTTTTAACAGCAATTTTTAAATATGCATCTGTAAAAACAGTACGCGAATTGTCTATTAGTTCCTCACATCCATATTTACATAATAAATGGATGTAATGAGGAAACCCTGAAGAAAAATCTATTATTTTGTCCTTAACAGAATTATCTATTTTCATCTCTAACTTCTCCATACCATTCCGTATAATATCCTCACACTCTTCTTTTTTCATTCTTGGCATTTTCACTTGTTTTAAACACCTTTCCAATGATTGATGATCACCTATCAATTCTTCTACACTATCTGCTATTCCCACAAGTAATATAGTTGTATTCTTATTATTATCTGATAATGATTTTATCAAATCTGCAAAAGAAGATCTAGTTCTATCATCTCTAACATTATCAAACTCATCAATAATAAATAATAATTTTGTTTCCCCTAATGAATTTATAATATCTACTAAAATATTAGGAGTTAATTCATCCACTGATGAAATTTTATTTTTAAGAGTATAAATTTCTGTTTTATTTTCACCTTTAACGAACCCTATACTTTCAGTATTGTAGGGAATTTTTATATTATCAAAAATTCTTTCCCAAATTGTTTTAAAGTTATCTCTTCTATCACAAGTAATTTTTACAGCATACAAGTTAGTATATGAACGAGACATTATATTAGCTAATGATGTTTTACCTACTCCTCTATCTCCATATAAAATTGCGTGTTGTCCTTTTTCATTTATAGCATCTCTTACCTTTTCTAATTGACCTTTTCTTCCAAAAAACAAATTAATTTCTTCTATTGGTGATATAGGAGAAAAAACCTGATGCAGAATTTCTTTTTTTCCAGTATTTGACATAAAAATTTTTTATAATTAAACATTTTATTCAAAAGACCAACAACACAAGTGTCATTGGTCTTTCAATTTATTGCCTCGGTCGCTGACCGTTACATCATTCCTGGCATACCGCCGCCCATTGGTGGCATTGCTGGTTCATCTTTTTTCACTTCGGTGATAACACACTCGGTAGTGAGAAGCATTCCTGCAACAGATGCCGCATTTTCAAGGGCTACACGCGTTACTTTGGTAGGGTCTATAATCCCTGCTTCCAGCATATTCACATACTCATCTGTTTTAGCATTGTAACCAAAATCGCCTTTTCCTTCTGCCACTTTGGCAACGATTACAGAACCTTCGCCTCCTGCATTAGCAACGATTTGTCTCAATGGCTCTTCAATGGCTCTTTTCACAATTTTAATCCCGGTGTTTTCATCTTGGTTGGTTCCGTTGAGGTTTTCCAAAGAAGCAATCGCTCTTACCAAAGCAACCCCTCCACCTGCTACGATACCTTCTTCCACAGCAGCTCTGGTAGCGTGTAGAGCATCATCTACTCTGTCTTTTTTCTCTTTCATTTCCACTTCAGAAGCAGCCCCTACATAAAGCACCGCTACACCACCTGCCAACTTCGCCAATCTTTCTTGAAGTTTTTCTCTATCATAATCCGATGTGGTAGATTCCATTTGAGCTTTGATTTGGTTCACACGCCCTTTGATTTGCTCTTCATCTCCTGCTCCATTTACGATAGTGGTATTATCTTTATCAATTACCACTTTCTCTGCTCTACCCAACAATTCAATAGAAGCATTCTCCATAGTGAAACCTCTTTCTTCAGAGATTACCGTTCCACCTGTAAGGATAGCGATGTCTTCTAACATTGCTTTTCTTCTGTCCCCGAAGCCAGGTGCTTTTACCGCAGCGATTTTAAGAGAACCTCTCAATTTATTCACTACCAAAGTAGCCAATGCCTCGCCTTCTACTTCTTCAGAAATGATTAAAAGCGATTTTCCTTGTTGTGCTACTGGCTCTAGAACTGGCAACAACTCCTTCATAGAAGAGATTTTTTTCTCAACTAAAAGAATGTAAGGATTGTCTAATTCCGCTACCATTTTCTCTGGATTGGTAACGAAGTAAGGCGATTGGTAACCTCTATCAAACTGCATACCTTCTACCACATCTACAGTAGTATCAGTTCCTTTTGCTTCTTCTACGGTGATAACACCTTCTTTTCCTACTTTACCGAAAGCTTCTGCGATTAATGCACCGATGGCATCATCATTATTCGCAGAAATAGAAGCTACTTGCTTGATTTTTTCAGAAGAATCTCCCACCTCTTGAGATTGAGATTTTAGGTTTTCCACTACGGTAGAAACCGCTTTGTCAATTCCTCTTTTCAGGTCCATTGGGTTAGCTCCTGCTGCTACATTCTTCAAACCTTCGCGAACGATAGCTTGAGCCAAAACAGTAGCTGTAGTCGTTCCATCCCCAGCGATGTCATTGGTTTTAGACGCGACTTCTTTTACCATCTGAGCCCCCATATTTTCTACTCTGTCTTCTAGTTCGATTTCTTTCGCTACAGAAACCCCATCTTTAGTTACGTGAGGAGCACCGAAAGATTTCTCGATTACCACATTACGCCCTTTTGGCCCTAATGTAACTTTCACTGCGTTTGCAAGAGCATCTACACCTCTTTTTAATGCGTCTCTTGACTCAATATCAAATTTAATTTCTTTTGCCATTTTATTTTGTATTTATGTACGATGTACGATGTACAAAGTACCTTATGTTAGTTTAATTGATTAATGTAAAGTTTAAAATCTTTGTACATTGTACTTTCTACATTGTACATCTGTTTATCCTAAAATCCCTAGCAAATCACTTTCTCTTACGATAAGATAGTCTTTGCCATCTAGTTTTAATTCTTGTCCAGCATATTTCCCGTAAAGGACTTTATCGCCAACTTTTACAGTTAATGGTTCATCTTTTTTTCCATCACCTACGGCTACTACTACGCCCTCTTGTGGTTTTTCTTTCGCTGTGTCTGGAATGATGATTCCTGATGCGGTTTTAGTCTCTGCGGCTACTGGCTCTACCAATACTCTGTCCGCTAATGGTCTGAAGTTTACTGACATATTTTTTATTTTAATTATATGATTTAAAGATTAAAAAGATTTAATGATTGAAATTAGTGTTGATTCAATTTACACATTTCAATCCCCAACTATTTCTCCAATTATATGCCAAAAGTAGCAATGGGCAATAAGCGGTAAGCGATATGCTCAAAATGTCCGATTTTGTATTTTTCAAGATGAAATTTTGGCAGAAAAAAAAATCACCCATTACTGAGTGATTTTATGTAGGGTTGAAATTATTTTTCATTTTTCAACTTAGGTAAGCCAATTTCTTTTAGCATTTTATTAGCTTTTTCTAATTTTTCAGGAAAAAGAATTTTGTTATCCAACTGATTAAGAGATTTATCAATCGTTACAATTGGCGTTTTTCGTGCTTTTAATTCATTTATTACTTTCATAATTTTTATTTTTTCTTTTAACTAAGAAGCCCTCGTATTCTATATTGAGTTTAAACTCTTCCCAATCATCTATAAGTTCGCCAAAAATATCAAAATCATTTTTTGCTTCCTCAAAGAATTTTGAAATTCCCATTCTGTAAAGTCTTGTCCTTGCCTTTGTGCTTCCAGTTGCATAAATCCAAACTTCGGGGTATTTATCCGTAAAAGCATAGATAGTTGCTACAACAGTTGCTAATACCTTTTCGCTATCTCCGTTATTTGAAATGACTTCATCACTTACTTCTCCTGTTTGTGTATTTTTATCTCCAAAAGCAAGATTATAAACATCTTTTAAATTAGTTGGTTGGTACTGAACAATTTTATGGATTTTTCCGTTATTTCCCTCGCTAACAAATTCAAAAGTTGTCATTTTATCACTTGAAACTAAGGCGTATCTGGGTAAATTCATTACTGTGGACTAAGTTACAATTTTTTTAAGTTTTTTACTTCTTCTTCCCTGCAGCTTGCATTGGATTGACTGCACCGCTGGCGGCACCGCGTCCTTTGGCTTCTTTTTTCTGCTTGAAGAGCTGGAATTTCGTGAGCTGACTTTCAGAGTTCTCGCCCCAGAAATTGTTGGTAGTATCAATATCTGCGGTTTCTTTCATCGGGTCTAGTTGAATAGATTTCAGCTTCTTATCAAAAACATAGGATAGCGTTACATTGTTTTCATTATGTCGCCATATCTGTGCCGATTTTTTATCGTACAATTTAGAACCGTCTTCAAAGGTAAACTCTAAGATAATCGGCATCACCAGTCCGCCTACATTTTTGAAATCTATCTGATAAGCCGTCATATTTTTGAGTTTTTCCATTTCAGTTTTAGAAATAGGCTCAAAGGTGTCTGGTTGTACGGTATATTCCTTAGAGGTATCCACTTTTTCCTTGCCACGAGCGTAGCGATAGTAGAAGTCTTGCAGACTCTTATCTTCATCTGTAGCAAATTTGATGTTTTTATCCTCTCGGTTACGGATTTTAGAAATATCCTCAAAAACATTCACCTGAGGTTTGTCCACCGTATAGGTTCTTGGCTTTCTTGGTTCAGGGGTGCTAAAATTAGGGGTGGCTACCGTTACTTTTTCTATGGCGATATCTACTGGGTCGGTACCAAAGAACCACCCTCTCCAGAACCAATCAAGGTTTTCTGCACTAGCATCATTCATCGTTCGGAAGAAATCTGCTGGCTCTGGATGCTTGAATGCCCATCTTTTCGCATAGGTTTTCAATGCTTTATCAAACAGCTCTCTTCCCATAATGGTTTCTCTCAAAATATTGAGTGCCGTAGCGGGTTTGCTATAAGCATTGGGCCCAAAGTGGATGATGTTTTCAGAATTGGTCATTGTAGGTTCCAATTGGTCTTTTGGTAACTTCATATAATCCACAATGGTGTGAGCTGGCCCTCGTCTGGAAGGGAATTTATTATCCCAAAGTTCCTCGGTAAGGTATTCTACAAAGGTATTCAGTCCCTCATCCATCCAGCTCCATTGTCTTTCATCGGAGTTGATAATCATCGGGAAAAAATTATGTCCCACTTCGTGGATAATCACACCAATCATTCCATTTTTGGTAGCTTCGGAATAAGTGCCATCTTTTTCAGTTCTTCCAAAGTTGAAACAAATCATCGGGTACTCCATTCCATTGGCGGCTTCCACAGATTGAGCCACGGGATAAGGATATGGAATGGTAAAATCCGAGTAGGTCTTCACGGTATGTGCCACTGCTTTGGTGGAAAAAGTACGGTACAGATTGTATGCCTCTTTCGGATATTGGCTCATACACATTACTTTTTGATGGTTTTCTTCCAGCTTAATTGCCATTGCATCCCAAACATATTTTCGGGAAGAAGTCCACGCAAAATCTCTTACATCATTTGCCTTAAATATCCAAGTTTTTCGCTGTTTTGATTTATTTTTCTCAGCGTTTTTCGCTTCATCTAAGGTTACTATTTCTATTGGTTCTTTGGCAGTTTGGGCTTTTTTCCAGCGTTCCATTTGGGCAGGGGAAAGCACTTCTTCATAGTTTTGACACTCGCCTGTAGCGGCTACAATATGGTCTGCAGGAACATTGATGGATACTTTGTAATCTCCAAAATTGAGAGCAAACTCGCCTCTCCCTGAAAACTGATTGTGCTGCCAACCTTTGAAATCGCTATATACGCACATTCTTGGAAACCATTGGGTAATGGTGAAAATATGATTGTTATCTTCTGGGAAAAACTCATAGCCACCACGCCCGCCCATCTCAATACGATTGACAAGGTTGTAATTCCACGCGATGGTGAAAGTGATTTTTTCTTTGCTTTTCAGAGTTTTAGGAAGGTCTATCCGCATCATCGTTTTATTCACGATAAAAGGAATTGCCTTTCCCGAAGCATCTTTCACAGATTCTATATTGATGCCGTAGCCATTATCTTTTTTGGGTAATTGGGTAGGTTTTAATCCATCTACATTGAAAGCGTTAGGCGTTTTACTCGACCTTTCATAACCTGCATTGTTGATACTAGAGTGTTGATTTTCATCTAACTGAAGCCAAAGATATTCTAAATCATCAGGTGAATTGTTATAATAAGTAATGGTTTCTGTGGCTCTTAGATTTTGCTTATCCTCGTCCAAATAGGCAGAAATATCGTAATCTGCACGCTGTTGCCAATAGGCGTGTCCAGGTGCTCCCGAAGCGGCACGATAGACATTGGGTGTAGGTAAAATGGTTCCTAGGGGTTCAAATTTGTTTCCGTGGTTGCTACCTGGGTTATTCTGATGGTTCTGAGCCACAAACCATCCAAAAGTGCATAAAAGAATTGGTGAAATTAGTTTTTTCATATTTTATTTTTGGGTTAAATTTTATTTAATATTTTAATATTTCAATTGAAAAAAATCTAAAACGGAATACGCTCCAAAGTCATCTGTAAAGCCAATGCAAATACGGCTGAGGAAACGAAAAGTTGCCAATCTCTTTTCGGGGTTCTCAGTAGGTTGGTCATAATGAATGCCAGAATCAAAAATGCAATGACCACCACGATTTGCCCCAACTCTAATCCGATATTAAAACCTAACAAGGGTACGGCAATGCTTTGTTCCTGAGCCAATGTCATTCTTGCCAAATTGGCAAATCCCATCCCGTGAATCAATCCGAATAATAAGGTTAATATATAATTGATTTTCAGGAAAGTATCTGATTTTTTCTTCATCAAGATATTATCCAAAGCGGTAATCACAATCGTTAGGGGAATGAGAAATTCCACCCAATCGCTCGGTACTCTTACCCAATCTAACACACTCAGTGCCAGTGTTAAAGAATGTCCTACTGTAAAAGCGGTAACCAAGATGAGAATTTTCTTTAAATCGTTAAAACCAAACGCAACGATGAGTGCCAAGATAAACAACTGATGGTCTAACGCGTCCCAAGAAATGATATGCTCCCAGCCTAATTTGAGATACATTATGAAGTCTTGCATATTCTGATTTTAGTCATTTTATTTAAAAATATACTCGTGAAATTTGGTTTGTCCCAATAAGTTTCTTTGATACGAAAATAATGATTATTTTCGTTTCTGTAAAAATATTGGTGAAAAAATGAGGAAAAAAATTGCTTTTGGATTTTGTATCGTACTGCTATGGTGGGCGTTGAGTTCGTTTATGCTTCATCCATATCATTTAGGTTCTGTTGAAATAAACCATAATGCAAAGTTTCAATCTTTTGAGATTACAGGTAGGTTTTTTACCGATGATTTAGAAAATGGCATCAACCAACGGTTTAAAACATCATTATTTTTTCACAATGAAAAGTCCAAAGCGTTGATGAACCGATATTTGGAACAATATCTTTTGGAGACCATCAATCTAAAAGCCAACAAGCAAAATATCCAATTAAAATATATTGGTTTTGAAGAAGATAGAGAAGTGGTTAATGTTTATCTGGAAAGTGTTCCCGTGAAAAGACCTCGCCAAGTGGAAGCTAAGGTAAATACGCTTTACAACCTCTTTGACGACCAAATCAACATCCTCCACATCATTGTAGGAGGTAAGCGACAGAGCCATAAACTTAGTTATCCCAAAACTAATTTTTCAGCTCAGTTTTAACGCTTGATGCCATTGTAAAATATGCTGTTCTAACTCTGGAAAAAAGACATCAAAATGCGATTTCAATTCGGATTGATGGGCTAAAAACACCTCAAAAACGGGCAAATCTTTATCCAAATATCGGGCTTTGTTCAGTACATTTTTCATTGAAAAATTAATCCCCCAATGGTATCGGTAATTGAAAAGCCAATCATCTTCTGCCATCTTTCGCAGTACTTTTTTGCCCACTTCAGGAAACACCGATTCATAATTCCGAAAGGCTTGATACACCCTTTGCGAGTGTATTTTCAAAGAAGATTCATCTAATGTATTGGCTAAAAAATAATCAAATGCTACATCTACAAATGCCCCTGCATAAAGCCGCACCAGAGGGGAAAACAGCTTCTTTGCCAGGTGAATCTCTGGGTGCTGATCGGTAAAAGTATCTATCGCCCTATGCAAAACAATCCCTTGCTGGATGCCTTCCGAAAAAGAAAATCGCTCACTATTCCGAATAAAATCCTGAAGAAATTGCCCTGCAATTTGCTCCTCAGAAAACGACAGATATGAATGGACAAGGTAGTTCAAAAGAGTAGTTTTAAATTTTGAGTTAAGTAGTAGACTTTAAGCGGTATAATCTTTTAATCTTTAAATTATTCAATCCTTAAATCCTAAAACAACATCTCGTGAACTTCCTCTATCTTGCTTACCTCTACGATGGTGATGCCAAATTTACGCTTAGGTATTTTATTAAGATTAGAAACGAAAATTTTATCATACCCCAATTTCTCCGCCTCCGAAATACGATGCTCTATCTGTGGAACGGGGCGTATCTCCCCACTCAAGCCAATTTCCCCAGCAAAACAATATTTTTCTGATACAGAGATATCCTCATTGGAGGATAAAATAGAGGCTACCACAGCCAAGTCTAAAGCTGGGTCATCGGTCTTGATGCCCCCCGTGATATTGAGGAAGACATCTTTTGCTCCCAACTGAAACCCTGCTCTTTTTTCCAAAACGGCAAGTAGCATATTCAGTCGCTTGGCATCAAACCCTGTACAGCTACGCTGTGGCGTACCATAAACCGCCGTACTTACCAATGCCTGAATCTCTAAAAGCATTGGGCGATTGCCCTCCAAAGTTACAGCAATGGCATTCCCAGAAAGTTCTTCAAACTTTTTGGTTATCAAGATTTCCGATGGATTTTTGATTTCTTTTAGCCCTTGAGAAATCATCTCATAAATTCCAATTTCCGCAGTAGAGCCAAAACGGTTCTTACTAGCACGGAGCAACCTGAAGAGGTGATTCCTATCTCCATCAAAATTGAGCACCACATCTACCATATGTTCCAATAGCTTAGGCCCTGCTATCTGCCCATCTTTGGTGATGTGTCCTACCAGAATAATAGGAGTGTTGGTATCTTTGGCAAATTTTATCAGCTCGTTAGAACATTCTCTAATCTGTGAAACTGTCCCCGGTGAGCTTTCCAAAAGCTGAGATTGCAGCGTTTGGATAGAGTCCACAATCATCAAATCGGGCTGTAGCTTTTTGGCTTCGTGAATAATTTTCTCTACCGAAACTTCTGTAAAGAGGAAACAATTGGGATTTTGCACATCGGTTAATCGGTCAGCTCTCATCTTAATTTGCGAAGCACTTTCTTCCCCAGAAATATAGAGAATTTTCTTCTTCATTTTCAATGCCAATTGAAGCAAAAGCGTAGATTTTCCTATCCCAGGTTCGCCACCGATGAGAATAACCGACCCCAAGACAATACCACCTCCCAACACTCTATTGAGCTCCTCAGAAACGGTCTTGATGCGAGGCTCCTCATTGGTTTCCACCTCAATGATATTGATGATGTGATTTTTCTTCTTATCCGAAATACCTTTATTAGGAGAAATTTTCTCTGCGATTTCTTCCGTTAAGGTATTCCATTCTCCACAATTCTTGCATTGTCCGTGCCATTGGGAAAACTGTGTTCCACAATTCTGACAAAAGTATGCTGTTTTAAGTTTCGCCACAGAGGTTTTGTTTTTCTAAAATTATTCAGTGTGTAAAGTTATGAAATTTATTCAGTTCGGATTTATAGCCAAATGATATTTTAGGCTAAATGCAAGAAATTATATTTTGAAGATGTTTGATAAATACACATAAAGAAGACTTGTTAATAAGAGATTAGCGGTTTCATTTTTTTTATGTCAGTCTATCTGCACAAGGATTATTTTATTCAGTTGTGAAGTTATACGGCAGGTCTTCTCAAAAAGCCCGCCTGCTTTTACTCAAAAGCTCGCCTGTTTTTCCCTAAAAGCCCGCCTGCTTTTTCAGTACAGTTATTTTAGAATATTAAGAGAAGATTTTTTTAAAAAAAATATTGATATATAGTGAATTGAAAGGGTTGTAGAAGAGTGTTTGCAAAATATCTATCGTGTAGAGATTAAAGCTTATTGCTTATAGTTTGTTGCCTACTGAGTGATTTTGGCTAGATTATATGCTTTTTATTTATTCTTATTACAAATGTTAAGAAACGATTTTTTGTATTCATATTTCAGCTACCTTTGCTTTACTAAATAAACCATTTTGAAAAGGCTGATACCATATCTGTTCATTATCCTATACCTTACCTCTTTCAGCGAGGTACGGCAGGTATTGAAATTGCCTTTGCTGATAGAGCATTACCTCACGCATAAGCAGCAAAACGAAGAGATGACTTTAGCCACATTTTTCAGAATACATTACCTAGACCCACAGGTGCAAGATGCCGACTATGAGCAAGATATGCAATTGCCTTTCAAGCAAATAGATTTAGTATCTATGGCGTTGGGTATCGCATTTCCACAGAAGCAAATGCAACTTTATTTCACGAAAGAACCTACCAATTACAGAGAACAATCGCATAACTTCGCTTATGTAGAACCGTTTTACCCCTCTGTTTTTACCTCTATTTGGCAACCACCTAAGATTTAATTGAAAAAAAGACGCTTATGGCTTTTTGATATTCCTCATTGTACAATGTAGGACAAATGCCTTTTAAAACAAAGTCAAACTTTTATTTCAATTAAATATATGTTAAGTAAAATTATAGAGTTCTCTATAAAAAACAAGCTAGTTATTGCTTTAATGACTTTAGGCTTACTGGTTTATGGATTATTCGAACTCAAAAAACTATCCATAGATGCCGTACCAGATATTACAGACAATCAGGTGCAAATCATCACGGTATCTCCCAGCTTAGGTGCTACCGATGTAGAGCGTTTTATCACTTTTCCGCTCGAACAAGCCAATAACAACATTCAGGGCATCAAGCAGATGCGAAGTTTTTCAAGGTTTGGTTTATCGGTAATCACCATTGTGTTCCACGATGATATAGACCTTTATCTGGCACGCCAGCAGGTAGCAGAGCGTTTGCAACAGGTTTCCAAAGAAATTCCTCAGAGTTTGGGAACACCTACTATGGCTCCTATTTCCACAGGATTGGGAGAAATTTACCAATATGCCATTCGTCCTAAAAAGGGATTTGAGCACCGCTATAATGCGATGGAACTTAGAACCATACAAGATTGGGTGGTGCGTCGTCAGCTATTAGGAACCGAAGGAGTAGCAGATGTTGCCAGCTTTGGAGGAGATTTAAAACAATATGAAGTAGCCATCAATCCTGCCACGCTAAAGGCGATGGGCGTAACGATGACGGAGGTTTTTGATGCTCTTCAAAAAAACAACCAAAACACCGGTGGGGCTTATATAGAAAAAGGGCCTAATGTCTTGTTCATCAGAACCGAAGGTTTATTAGGGAAAATTGCCGATATCGAAAATACTATGGTGAAAAACCTCGCTGATGGCACGCCTATTTACATCAAAAACATTGGAAAAGTACAGTACGGAAAAGCCATTCGCTATGGTGCAATGACCTACAACGGTGAGGGCGAAGTGGCTGGAGCTGTGGTAATGATGATGAAAGGTGCTAACTCTAACGAGGTGATTGCCAAAGTAAAAGATAGAATTGCCGAGATTGAAAAAACACTGCCCGAAGGGGTGAAAATAGAACCGTTTTTGGACAGAACCAAAATGGTAAACAACGCCATAGGTACCGTTTCTAAAAACTTGATAGAAGGGGCACTCATTGTTATTTTCGTATTGGTGGTATTCCTTGGAAACCTTAGAGCAGGTTTTCTGGTAGCATCTGTCATTCCACTATCGATGCTTTTTGCCATTATTATGATGAATATTTTTGGCGTCTCTGGAAACCTGATGAGTCTAGGTGCTCTAGATTTCGGACTGATTGTGGACGGTGCCGTAATTATTGTAGAAGCGGTGCTGCACAAGCTACATGGCAATGGACTTCTTCAGAATAGAAAACTGTCCCAATCGCAAATGGACGAGGAAGTAAAAACCTCTGCCAGCAAAATGATGAACTCCGCAGTATTTGGGCAAATTATCATTCTAATGGTTTACCTGCCTATTCTTACCCTACAAGGCATCGAAGGAAAAATGTTCAAGCCAATGGCACAAACCGTGATATTCGCACTATTAGGAGCGTTTATTTTATCGCTTACCTATGTGCCAATGATGGGGTCTTTGGTACTTTCTAAAAACATTAGCCACAAGAAAACGATTTCCGATAGGGTGATGGAGAAACTAGAGCATTTCTATGAATCCTCTTTAGACCGCGTCATTAGAGTGCAAAACTGGGTGTTTTTTGGCGTAGTAGCCTTGTTTTTTGTTGCCGTATTTACGATGTCTAGATTGGGAGGGGAGTTTATCCCTACCTTGCCCGAAGGGGATTTTGCCGTAGATACCAGAGTGTTGCCAGGAAGTAACCTAGAAACTTCTACAGAAGCCGTATTGAAATCTCAAAAAGTATTGCTGAAAAAATTCCCTGAAATAGAAAAAATCGTAGGTAAAACAGGAAGTAGCGAAATCCCTACAGACCCAATGCCGATAGATGCCAGCGATATGATGATTATCCTAAAACCACGTGAAGAATGGACTTCTGCCAAAACCTATGATGAACTGGCAGAAAAGATGTCGGCAGAGTTGAAGAAAAACCTCATAGGTGTTACCTATTCTTTTCAATATCCTGTGGCAATGCGTTTTAACGAACTGATGACGGGGGCTAGACAAGATGTGGTGTGCAAAATCTTTGGCGAAAATCTAGATACCTTGAAGGTCTATGCCGAAAAATTGGGCGAAATTTCTAAAAAGGTACAAGGGGCTCAGAATATTTATGTAGAACCCATCTCTGGTGTTCCGCAGATTATCATCTCCTACAATAGAGAGGCAATTTCTCAATACGGATTGGATGTCAACCATATCAATAATATGGTGAACACCGCCTTTGCTGGGCAAGTAGCAGGTGCGGTATATGAAGGAGAGAAAAAGTTTGATTTGGTGGTGCGTTTAGAAGGCGAGCAGAGAGAGAATGTGGATAATGTCAACAACCTTTTGATACCAACGCCCAACGGCACCGAAATTCCACTAAGTGCAGTGGCAAAAGTTGAGCTCAAAGAAAGTGTCAATCAAATCCAAAGAGAAAATGCAATGCGCCGTATTGTGGTGGGCTTCAATGTAAGAGATAGAGATATCCAATCTACAGTGGAAGAACTACAAACAAAGGTAGAGCAAGAACTGAAGTTGCCTGCGGGATATTCTATTAAATACGGAGGAACTTTTGAAAACCTTCAGCAAGCAAAATCCCGATTGCTCATTGCCGTTCCGGTGAGTTTGTTTTTGATTTTATTGTTGTTGTATTTCGCGTTCAACTCGGTAAAATATGGCTTCCTCATTTTTTCTGCAATTCCGCTATCTGCCATTGGAGGAATTTTCTCGCTTTGGATTCGGGATATGAATTTTAGTATTTCGGCAGGTGTTGGCTTCATCGCTCTTTTTGGGGTTGCGGTGCTCAACGGAATTGTGCTCGTAGCAGAATTTAACCGACAGAAAGAAAGTCTTACCGACCTGAAAGATGTGGTAAAATTAGGTGGAAAAACCCGATTACGCCCCGTGCTGATGACGGCTTTTGTAGCTTCATTGGGCTTCCTTCCGATGGCAACTTCTACTGGAGAAGGAGCTGAGGTACAGCATCCTTTGGCAACGGTAGTCATTGGAGGATTGCTCTTAGCGACATTCCTCACCTTGTATCTTCTTCCTGTGATGTACATTTGGTTTGAAAAACATTTTACCAAAAAATCGCACCAGCAAGAAGACCTTCAATAAATACTAATTCAATAAGAATACAATGAGACAATATATAAAATATCTACTGCTGTGGTTGCCTTTGTGGAGCTGGGGACAAGTACCCATCAGTTTAGAAGAGGCTTACAGCAAGGCATTTCAGAATAATTTGGATATAAAATCTGGAAAACTAAGAATAGATTATCAAGAAAAAATGAAACGGTCTTATGTAGCAATAGACCCACTGAATGTGTCTGCAGAAGTAGGACAAATTAACTCTGCTTATGTGGATAATAGAATTTCTGTGACGCAAACCCTAAGATTGCCTAAGTTTTACAACGCTCAAAAATTGGTTTTAGAACACGAGTGGCAAAATGCACAATTGGGATTAGAAGTGCAAAAATGGCAATTGAAGAGGGATATTCAGATGATATACAATCAGTTGAATTATATCGATGAAAAGCAAAAACTCCTAAAAAAAGGCGATAGCATCTATTCTAGATATTACCACATAGCCGAACTGAGATTGAAGAAAGGTGAAAGCAATATTTTGGAGAAAACAACTGCCGAAGCATATCGTAGCCAAATGCAAATTCAGTTGAATAACGCTACGCAAGACAAGGCGGTTCTATTGCAGCAATTCAATTTTTTAATCAATGATGAAGAGCAACAATATGTGAATATACCGAGTAATTTCTACACTTCGTCATTTGATTACGATGCACAGTTTTCTGGAAATCCATTGGTTTTAGAGCAATTAGACTATCAGAAATCTATAGAAAACGCCCGTTTAGAAGCCGAAAAATCCAAACTTTTACCGAGCTTTTCTATAGGAATCAATTCGATGTCGATGAAAGGTACAGGGGCAGATAACATCCACTACAATGGCACGCATCGCTTCCAAAGTGGTGTGGTAGGCGTGGCGATTCCGATTTTTAATGCCGCACAAAAATCGGTGATTGAAGGGCAGAAAGTGAATCAGCAAATTGCCGAAAACAATTACAATCAGGCAGTGAAAAACTTTAAAAATCAGTATGCAACCGCCTATAGCGAGTATCTAAAACTGAAATCTGAAATAGCATATTATCAATCAAAAGGATTGAAAAATGCAGAAACCATTCTATTTACCGCCCAATTGCTTTTGCAAGAAGGAGAAACCAATTATTTAGAATACACCACATTGATTAATCAAGCGTTAGACATTCAAAACCGATACCTCGATGCACAGAAAATGCTCAACGAAAAGGTCATAGAACTCAATTATCTAAGTGCAAACAATTAAAATAAAAATGATTATGAAATCCATCATCGCGATATTAGCCCTCGGTTTACTATTTTCTTGTTCTAACAAAGAAAATACCACCACAGAGGAAGTGTACACCAAAACAGAAAATGAAATTACCCTCACCGCTTTGCAGAAAAAAAATGCAGGGGTAGTGGTAGAAAATGTCCATCAGCAAGATATTTCTAACAAAATCATCCTTTCAGGGCAGATAGATACACCGCCGTCTGATGTGGCGAGTGTGTCTTCGCTTTCGGGAGGTATGGTACAGACAATGCGTTTTTTGCCAGGTGATTATGTCTCAAAAGGACAAACTTTGGCTGTGATAGAAAATCCAGATTTGGCAAGGCTTCAGCAAGAATATTTACAAGCAAAATCCAATCTGGCGTATGCTCAGAAAGATTACGAACGCCAAAAATACCTCAACCAATATCAGGCAGCATCAGACAAGGTAACCCAAAGAGCAGCCAACGAAGCACAGTCTCAAAGTGCTTCTGTGCAAGGAATTGCCTCTCAACTCAGAGCCTATGGCATCAACCCCAATAGCGTGCGTACAGGAAACATCACACAGACCGTGCGTGTGGTAGCCCCTATATCGGGATATATCTCTAAGGTAAATGCCAGTATAGGGCAATATGTAACCACTGCCGATGTGCTGTATGAAATCGTGAACAACAAGCATATCTACCTGATGTTGAAAGCTTTTGAAAAAGATTTGGTACAGTTAAGCGTAGGGCAAAAAGTATGGGCATATACCAATCAAAATCCTACAAAAAAATATGCAGCAACCATCAAGTCTATAGGGAAAGATATGGCAATGGATAGAAGCGTTTTAGTACAATGTCAGTTGGCAGATGCCAGTCAGGAACTCATCGTTGGAACTTTTATGAATGCCGATGTAGAAATAGCCTCTAAGAAAGGTACTGTGGTGCCAGACGACGCCATCGTCAGTTGGGAGGGCAAGCAATACATTTTTGAGGAAACCCAACCCAATACCTACAAAATGCTGCTGATTACCATAGGTGATTCTGAAAATGGCTTTACCGAACTTCTGAATTTTGAACCCCACGCCAATAAATCCATCGTAACCAAAGGAGCCTACCAATTGCTAATGGCACTGAAAAATGTGGAAGAATAGATGTGAAACCTCCCTTTTTGGATAGCTTATTTTTTTGTTGTTTTTAATACTCCATACGTGATAAAAATCATAAAATAAATTTTATTTAGACTATTTAAAAACAACTATATTTGCGGAAAGTTTTAATTATGAAAAAAGCATATATAGGTGTTAGTTTACTGATAGGATTGGTATCAGTAGATGCTCAGAAGAAACAGAGAGATTCTCTGGGAAAAGAGTCTAAAATAGATGAAATTGAACTTTTCGGAGAGAAGAAAAAACAACCTCGTGGGATGGAAATCATTACCCGTCTTCCTCTAAAACCGAGAGATCAAATCCAAAGTATTTCTATTATTTCTCATAAAGCAATAGAGGAAATGGGGCACTCACCATTACCGATGCCGCTAAAAATATCCCTGGGGTAGTGTTGTTTAGCAACTATGGAGGAGGTGCAGAGAGTATGTCTATCCGTGGATACCGTGGAACGCCTACGCTGAAAAACGGTGTTCTAATGAACTCTGATTTTAGAACGAGCTCTATGATTGCCGATATGCAGGGAATAGAAAGCATCCAAGTGATTAGAGGTTCAGCAGCAATTACCCAAGGTATCGGAAATGCACTAGGAGCAGCAGGAGGCGTGATTAATTTGGTAACCAAACCCCCTAGATTTTATAATGCTACCAATGTAGGTTTCCGATATGGAAGTTGGGATATGTATCGCCCGACAGTGGACTTCCAAAGAGTTTTGGACAATCAAGGGAAGGTGGCAGTAAGGTTTAATGCAGCTTATCAAAACAATAAATCTTATGTGGATTATGTAGAGGGAGAAAGAATTTACATTAATCCTTCGGTTGCATTTCGTCCAGATGATAAAACCAGCATTATAGCAGAAATGGATTACCTTCATAATGAAAGAACGCCCAACCAAGGTACGGTAAACTTAGCAGCAAACGATACTTATGCCATCTATGATATGCCGAAAAACAAGTTCTTGGGCTTCGCTTCGGATAAGGCATTAACAAAGTCTTTTAGCTATATGATAACGGCTGAGAGAAAACTTTCTGATAAGTTCAAATTAAGAGCAGCTTATATGTCTTCTGATAATTCTAACGATTCTGAAACCACCAGCCTCGCAGCAGTGAGAGGGCAAGGCTATGAAATGAGAGAAAGAAGAAAAGCAAAAGGCTACTCTGAGGATCGTTCCAAAGTTTTTCAGTTTGATTTTATAGGGCAGGAGGTGAAAACAGGATTTCTAAAACACACCTTCCAAGTAGGCTTCGATTGGAAAGAATCTGAGACATTCTCCGATGCTTATGGCTATACCAGAACCGTCAATGGACAAAACCAAAGGGTTACCTATGTCTCTGCGGGAGTGATAGATGTGACGCAAGATGTTAATAATATTTTGCCTTCGGATGTCAATGTTGGTCTATTGCAGCTCCTTGGTAGAACTTATACTGCAAAAAATCCTTCAGTGGGGCTAATGGCTCAGGAAGTAATGCACATTGGAAAATATGTAAAAGCCATAATGGGTGTGAGGTATAGCTCATTCAATGGACCAAGAGAAGGACAAAAAGATGCTTGGAATCCATCTTTCGGATTGATGATTGCACCAAGAGAAAACATCAATGTTTATGGGTCTTATACCAATACTACAGACTTAAGAACAGTGAATAGAGTGATGATAAATGGCGGCACAGCAGGTCCTTCAGTGACAAGACAATGGGAAGCGGGGATTAAATCTGATTGGTTTGATGAAAAATTGAGATTTAACATCAACCTTTACTCAATGGATATGAACAACCTTACTTATGAAGTAAGAACCGATCCTAATATTGCTACCAACCTCTATGAATTTGCAGGAGACCTTACCAGAAAAGGGGTGGAAATAGACCTGATAGGTAAACTTCTTCCACAACTTGAGGTAATGGCAGGATACGCTTACCTTGATGCGAAATATAAAAACACGCCAGCCTTTGTAGAAGGCTCTGCTCCAATGATGGCCGCAAAACATACAGCCAATGGCTGGCTCAATTATACGGTGAAAGAAGGAGTTTTAAAGGGGCTCAACTTCGGTGGAGGGGTTTATTATATAGGTGAAAGACCAGTAAATGACCATACTCAAACTGTAATCAGCCGTGGACACGAAAATGATGCGATACCAGGAGTAGCTCCATTTTATTTGAAAGCTTATACCACCATCAATGCACAAGTGGGATACACTTGTAAAAATATGGGCATCAGAGTATTTGCAAACAATCTTACAGACTCTATTGGCTATTCCGCATATTTCCGTGGCGGTTATCTCAATAGAACAGACCCACGAAATTTTGCTGTACAGCTCAACTATAAATTCTAAAGGATACTAAAAAAAGCCCAACTGAGAATAAATAGCAGTTGGGCTTTTTTTTGTTAGTATTAAAACGATGTAAAAATCCTTAAATCTGTAAAATCATCTTAGCGATAGAGAAATAAATCAGTACACCGAGGATGTCATTAGAGGTGGTGATGAAGGGGCCTGTTGCAATGGCGGGGTCTATTTTGTTTTTGTCCAAGATAATGGGAACAATGGTACCAATAACAGCGGCAACCATTATCACTGCCAGAAGAGACAGAGAAATGGTCATAGAAATGGTGAAATCGTGATGGTTAATCAGGAGATTGAAAGCGAAAATAATCAGAGAAAGGATAATCCCCGATGCGGCAGAAACGCTCACTTCTTTGGCTAATGTCTTGAAGGTATCGCGTCCCAAAGTGTCATTGGCTAAACCTTGTACAATGATGGCAGAGGCTTGTACGCCAATGTTGCCTGCTGTAGCTGCAATGAGAGGGACAAAGAACATCAGAGCAGGAACGCTTTCCAATGCAGATTGATTCCCTTGCAAAACGCGTGAACCAATAAGTCCTCCTACCATCCCAATAAAGAGCCAAGGCAACCTTGCTTTGGTCATATGGAAGATATTATCGGTGTGGTCCACATCTATAGAAATCCCCGAAGCGAGCTGGTAGTCTTTCTCGGTTTCTTCTTTGATGAAATCCATCACATCGTCAATGGTAATTCGCCCTACCAATTTTCCTAATGAATCTACTACGGGAACCTCAAAGAGGTCGTATTTTTGCATCATTCTTGCCACCTCTTCGGCTTCTTCAGAATCTTTTACCGAACGGATTTTAGAATTGAAAACATTAGAAACCTTGGTAGAGGAACTGGTAGTAAGGAGTTTTTTCAAGCTGAGTGTTCCCAAGAGTTTATCATTTTCATCTACCACATAGATAGAGTAAACCTCTGCCATTTCTTCGGCTTGTTTTCTCATTTCCTTTACTGCTGCAATGATGGATAGGTCTTGGTTTACCTTTACCAATTCCGTTGCCATAAGCCCCCCTGCAGTATCTTCATCATATCTTAATAAATCTACAATGCTTTGGGCGTGGTCTTTATCATCAATTTGCTGGATGATTTCATCCTGTTGATTTTCGGGAAGTTCACCAATAAGGTCTGCGGCATCATCAGAATCAATTTCATTGATAATTTCATCTGCAATTTCTTTTGATGATAGGGTGCTGAGGAATTTTTTTCTTTTATCTTCATCGATTTCCAAGAGCATCTCTGCAGATTGCTCATTGTTCATCAAGTCATAGAGGAAGGTTTGATTTTCGGTATCCAATTGCTCAAAGAAATGGGCAATATCCACCGCCTCCATTTCGGAGATAATGGCAGAAGCATCACCTACATTATGTTGTAGAATGGCATTTTTCAGTTGCTCTTGTATGTTCAGTGTTTCGTCAGCCAAAATAAGAAAGGTGTATTAAGATTGATGAAGATTTTAAAGTGCAAAAATAATAATTTATTGAAAGAAAACGGTATGAAATGGTTGATAGTTGTTGGTCGTTTACTAATTGTTAATTGTCAATGGTTAATTGTTGAAAACTCAACACTCAATACTCAAAACTTGGAATTGGTTGATGGTCGTTTATTAATTGTTAATTGTCAATGGTTAATGGTTTTCAATTGTTAGAAAGCTAAAAAGCTAGAAGGTTAAGAGGTCTTTCTTCTTTCCTCTTTCTTCTTTCCTCAACAACTCAAAACTCAAAACACAAGTTGGTTGTTGGTTGTCTATTAATTATTAATTATCAATGGTTAATGGTTAATTGATGAAAACTCAAAACTCAGCACTTAGAACTTAGAACTGGTATGGGTATCAATTTAGTGGTCAAGGGGTATTAATTTAGTGGTTGAGGGGTATTAACTTAGTGGTCGAGGGGTATTAACTTAATGGTCGAGGGGTATCAATTTAGTGGTTGAGGGGTATTAATTTAGTGGTTGATGGGTATTAATTTAATGGTCGAAGGGTATTAACTTAATGGTCGAGGGGTATTAACTTAATGGTCGAGGGGTATCAATTTAGTGGTTGAGGGGTATTAATTTAGTGGTTGAGGGGTATCAATTTAGTGGTTGATAGTTGTTGGTTGCTGGTAGTTTCCCCTTCGGAGGCTAGGGGGCTGATTCAACACTCAACACTCAAAACTTGGAATTGGTTGATGGTCTTTTATTAATTGTTAATTATCAATGGTTAATTGTCAAAAACTCAAAACTCAGAACTCAAAAATGGTTGATAGTTGTTGGTTGTCGGTTGATGGTCTTTTTTTCTTTCTTCTTTGCTCTTTCTTCAAAATTCAAGAATAACATTATAACTTTTGCTCCTTTCGGGGAACAGGCGAACATTATAGTTACAGATTTACTAAAATATTTAACCAACAAAAATGATTTTATTAGTTATAGGTATTTGCTATGATTTTTATATCAAAGTGCCTCTTTCCAAAGTGTAGCAAATTGGATGAAATCTTCCACGGAAAGTTCCTCAGCTCGCTGGTCTAAAAACGGATGAGACTTCAAAGTTTCAGGAATGTTCAATACCTTCAGGGCATTAGAGAGTTTCTTTCTCCTTTGATTGAACCCCGCTTTTACAATTTGTTTAAATAAAACCTCGTTGCCTTCTAGTCCTGCCTTAGGATTTCGACTTAGGCGGATAACGCCAGACTTTACTTTAGGTGGAGGGTTAAAGACATTCTCGTGAACGGTAAATAGATACTTCACTTCATAGTATGCCTGTACCAATACGGATAAAATACCATAATCTTTGGTGCGAGGTACGGCAGCCGTACGCTCGGCAACTTCTTTTTGAAACATTCCCACCATCTCTGGAATCTCTTGGAAATGGTCCACAATCTTAAAAAGAATCTGAGAGGAAATATTATACGGAAAATTACCAATAACAGCCAATGGCTTTGGGGTGATGCTGGAAAAATCTGTTTTTAAAAAATCACCTACAAAGGTGGCATCTGTAATGGCACTGTAATGATTTTTTAGATAGTCAATAGACTCGGTATCTATTTCTGCAAGGTAGAGGGAGGTATCTTTTTCCAAAAGATATTTGGTGAGAACGCCCATCCCAGGGCCTACCTCTAAGACGCTATGGTATCCAAAGAAAGATAATCCATCTACTATTTTTTTTGCAATATTTTCATCTGTAAGGAAATGCTGCCCGAGGTGTTTTTTTGCCTTTACGCTCATAAGTATTTTGTTTATCAGGGATAATCCATCTGTTGTTCCTTTGGTTTATCAATGTTTTTTGAAATTCTAAATGCTTGTAAAACAAACTTTAATGGTTAATTTCATCACCAAAACGGAAGATTTTATAGGTTTTTTAACAGATTTTTTAACGCCAATTTCGGCAAATTTCGGAAGTTTTTTTCTATTTTAGCCAAAAATTTTATTTGATGTCAAAAACAGTTGATGATTTTAATAAGCGAAGACTCCGTTCCAGCAATATTACGGTGGTCATTTCCATTGCATTAGTATTGTTTTTATTGGGACTAATGGGGCTTATTCTTATCAATGCACAGAAATATTCGGATTATATCAAAGAGCAATTGGTAGTCAATGCTTATTTTGATGATAATTATGACCCCAAAGATTCAGCAAAAGTTGCTAAGTTAGAACAAGAAGCATTTCACAAAATTCAGGTGTTAGAACCTGTGAAGCGAGCAACTTATATTTCCCGAGAAATGGCTACAAAAGAGGCTAAAAAGAGTATGGGGATAGATAGCGATGCTCTTTTTGATGCTAATATTTTTCCGTCTTCTGTGGAGGTCGCACTGAAACCTGAGTATGTGGACCCAGCTAAGATAGATGATGCTTTGAAGCAATTGCAGGCAGTACCAGGGGTAGAAGAAGTGAAAAATAATAGCTCTCTGATGGTAGAGGTTTACAACAACCTTAATAGAATTTTAAAATGGATTTTAGGATTTTCTATTTTATTTTTGGTTTTGGCTGTGGTGTTGATTAATAACTCTATCCGATTGAAAATTTTCTCCAAAAGATTTATCATCAAGACAATGCAGCTGGTAGGGGCTAGAAGAAGATTTATCCTAAAGCCGTTTATTTTAGAAGCGGTATTATTAGGCTTAGTAGGGTCTGTTTTGGGATTATTGGCATTATTTGGCGTATGGTATTATTTTACACAAGAGATTGGTGAAGCCTTTATTCCTAGTGATGTGAAATACTTATGGTTGGTTTTATTGGTATTAGGTGTAGGGATATTCATCACCGTTATCAGTACCATTTTTGCAACTTGGAGATTCTTAAAAGCGAATATTGATAATCTTTATTATAACTAAAAGATGAAACAGCTAAAAGACGAATCTAAGACCTTTGGATTTTACTTCGGGAAAGATAATTATAAATGGATGCTCATCGGTTTAGGGCTTATTGCTTTGGGATTTGTACTGATGTTGGGAGCAGATGCCAATACCGTGGATGGCAAGTATGACCCTAACCAATGGAACGATGGTATTTTTTCTGTACTGAGGATTAGAATAGCACCGCTATTGGTGATTTTAGGATTTGCCGTAGAGGTCTATGCTATTCTGAAAAAACAGCGTTAATACAATAGAAATAATAGAATAACTTTGTTGAGGTTTTGGGTAAAAACTTCGGCAAAGTTTTGTTTTAATAAAGCGAAAAAATAAAGATGGATTTAATACAAGCAATTATCATTGCAATAGTAGAAGGGCTTACAGAGTATCTGCCCATTTCTTCCACAGCACATATGGGGTTTACAGCAGCTCTGATGGGAATGGAAGAAACAGAATACCTCAAAATGTTTCAGGTGTCTATACAGTTTGGAGCGATATTGTCTATCGTGGTGTTGTATTGGAAAAAGTTTTTCAACTTTTCTAATCTGAATTTTTACATCAAGCTAGCCTTCGCAGTGATTCCTGCTTTGGTATTAGGCAAGTTGTTTGATGATAAGATAGAAGCTGTTTTAGGTAATCAAATAGCCATTTCCACAGTACTGATTTTAGGAGGTGTGGTATTATTGTTTGTGGATGAATGGTTTAAAAATCCTAAGATAGATGATGAGAAGGAAATCAGCATAAAAAAAGCCATTATTATAGGATTTTGGCAATGTTTGGCAATGATGCCAGGGACATCGCGTTCTGCGGCATCTATCATTGGAGGGATGACGCAAGGGCTTAGCCGAAAAGCAGCTGCGGAGTTTTCATTCTTCTTGGCAGTGCCTACAATGCTTGCCGTAACGGTCTATTCAGTTTTTGTAAAAACTTGGGGCGAAGCCACAGGACACCCTCAGAAAGGTTATGAAATGATAATGGCATCGTCAGAAAATATTCAGGTCTTCATCGTAGGGAATATTGTGGCGTTTATTGTGGCGATGATTGCCGTGAAGACTTTTATTGCCGTGCTTACCAAATATGGATTCAAATTTTGGGGTTGGTACAGAATCATTGTGGGGATTGTACTATTGGTTTATTTTTATTCCACAAAATAATCGCTCATTTGCGATAAATTAATACATTTGAAACAATGATTATAGCAAGAAACATACATAAATATTACGGAGATTTGGAGGTGCTGAAGGGTGTAGATTTGCACATCAAAGAAGGAGAGGTGGTTTCCATTGTGGGAGAATCTGGAGCTGGAAAATCTACCTTACTTCAGATTTTAGGAACCCTAGATATTCCTTCGCATCCGTCTAAATATCAAACTGAAATTCAGATTGATGGGAAATCCTTTATCAATATGAAAGATAAGGAGCTTTCCAAATTTAGAAATGAAAATATAGGCTTTGTATTTCAGTTTCATCAGCTTTTACCAGAGTTTACCGCATTGGAGAATGTACTTTTGCCAATACGCATTGCGGGGAAGAATGAAAAAGATTATTTGGAAAAAGCCTTCAGCCTTTTTGAAGACCTTAATATCGCCGAGCGAGTGCATCATAAGCCTAATGAAATCTCAGGAGGGGAAGCACAAAGAGTGGCTGTAGCAAGGGCTTTGATTAATGCTCCTAAAATTATTTTTGCAGATGAGCCTACGGGAAATTTGGACTCTAAAAATGCCGATGATTTGCACCAATTGTTTTTTGATTTAAGGGATAAATACAACCAAACCTTCGTTATCGTAACACACAATAAAGAGCTGGCAGAGATTACCGATAGGAAACTGGTGATGAAAGATGGATTGATTGTTTAGAGGTTAGAAATTAGAGGTTAGAGTTTAGAAATTAGAGGTTAGAGTTTAGAAATTAGAGGTTAGAAGTTGGAGATTAGAAAATAGATTTTAAATGTTTGAAATATTTTAATGATTTAATCCTGACGCGATGTCTATAAAATTCCTAGCGGAAGATGACCGCCCGAGAGAAAAATTTATACTGAAAGGGAAAAATACACTTTCGGATGCAGAGCTTTTGGCAATCATCATCGGGAGTGGTAATAGAGATGAAAGTGCCGTGGAACTTAGCCGAAGAATTTTACAATCGGTGGGGAACAATTGGCATCAGCTCAGCAGATTATCCATCAAAGATTTAATGAAATTCAATGGAGTGGGAGAGGCGAAGGCTATTGCCATAGCAGCGGCTTTAGAAATAGGACGCAGAAGGGCATCGCAAGAAGTGGCAGAAAAAAAATCGTTAACATCTCCCAATGAAGCGTTTTGGTTTTTCAAACCTTACCTTTCAGATTTGCAAACGGAGGAAGTCTGGGCAGCTTTTGTGAATCAAAAAAATAAAATCCTTCATTTTTCTCAGATTTCTTCAGGGGGGATTTCTAGTTCGGTGGTAGATGTGCGGGTTTTGTTCAAAACGGCGTTAGACCATTTTGCAACGGGAATTTTCTTAGCTCACAATCACCCTGCAGGAAGTTTGCAACCGAGTGAGGAAGATATTAAAATCACCAAGCAGATACATCAGGCAGGTAAATTGTTGAATATTACCTTGATAGACCATCTGATTCTGAATCAGACTTCTTTTTTTAGCTTTTCAAATGAGGGATTATTATGATACGATGTTTGAAATATGACGAAATAGATTTTGAAAAGTATAACGATTGTATAACCCATTCGGCACAGTATCATTTTTCCGCCACACAGGCGTGCCTAGAGGTTTATGGAGCTTCGCATTGGGAGTTTCTAGTCTTAGAAGATTACCTAGCTGTGATGCCCATATACATTACCCGAAAATTGGGGGTTAAATTTGCAACAATACCTTTGGGTATACAGCAATTGGGCATATTCAGTAAGGAGGATTTGCCTCAATTGAATGAAGCATTTCTTGCTGAACTGAAACAGCGGTATCGCATTCATTATTATGCTTTTAACGAGAAAAATCAGTTTTTAAAATCCCAACTTTTACAGCGTAAAAATTATATTATTTCTAAAAATGCTTATGAAGCTATAAGGCAAAACTATACTTCTGATAGGAGAAGAAATGTAAGAATATTGCCCAAAAATCAAGGGAAAATAAGATTAGAATCATCTATTGATTTGGAAGAATTAAAGTCGTTTTTTTGTCAATATTCTAAAGGATTAGATGATAAAGCTAAAGCTATTTTGTTGGGTTTTTATCAAAAGTATTATGATAGTAATTTGCTGAAAATAAGAACGCTATATTACGATGGGGAAGTGGCAAGCATCGCCTTCCTTTACGATGATGGGCATACTGTATATTCCACTTCGCTTATCAACCATCCTGGGTATCTGAAAGAAAATTGCCCATCTATTCTTATAGATTTACTATTGCAAGAGTTTTCAGAATGTAGAAATTTTAGTTTTATGGGGAGCAATCAGCCGCAGATAGAAACTTTTTTTCAACGCTTCGGTGCTAGGCAGTATACCTACTCTGTGATGAGCCAAAGTAAACGAGAATTAATCAAAACACTTTTGAAATTATAATGTTAAATGTTTGATAATTAGTGGTTTTAATTTATTTTTGCTTAGTTGTGTTCCTCTTCTAAGCTACAGCTTGGAATAAATTATTTCGGCTAAGTTTATTTTTTACAATATATAGGATTATCCTTCACAATAAATTTCATATTTTTGCAGTCATAATTCAACTAACAATGAAGGAATTTTCTAAAGAAGTTTACCTAAAATGGTACGCAGATATGACGATGTGGAGAAGGTTCGAAGACAAGTGCCGTTCTCTTTATCTTAAACAAAAAATCCGTGGATTCTTGCACCTTTACAATGGTCAGGAGGCTATTCCAGCAGGTTTTGCCCACGCAATGGATCTCACCAAAGATAGTATGATTACCGCTTACCGTTGCCACATTCACCCTATGGCGATGGGCGTAGATCCGAAAAGAATAATGGCAGAGTTGTGTGGTAAAGCCACAGGAACTTCTGGCGGTATGGGTGGTTCTATGCATATTTTCAGTAAAGAACACCGTTTCTATGGTGGGCACGGTATTGTAGGAGGGCAAATTCCATTAGGAGCAGGGATTGCTTTTGCAGATAAATATTTTGATAGAAAAGCGGTGAATATCTGTTTCTTCGGTGATGGTGCTGCCAGACAAGGTTCACTTCACGAGACATTCAATATGGCGATGAATTGGAAATTACCTGTAGTATTTGTAGTGGAGAACAACCAATATGCGATGGGAACTTCCGTGAAAAGAACAGCCAACCACGAGGATATTTACAAACTAGGTCTTGGCTATGAAATGCCTTGCTTGCCAGTAGATGCTATGGACCCAGAGAAAGTAGCAGAGGCAGCTTATGAAGCTATTGAAAGAGCGAGAAGAGGTGATGGACCTACCTTTATAGAAGCAAGAACTTACCGATACAGAGGACACTCTATGTCGGATGCAGAGCCGTATAGAACTAAGGAAGAAGTGGCAATGCATAAAGAAGATGACCCAATAGAACTGGTAAAACAAAGAATCTTGTCCAATGGATGGGCTACAGAAGAAGAATTGGAAGCGTTGGATAATCAGTCCAGAGATTTTGTAGAAGAATGTGTAGAGTTTATGGAAAATTCTCCGTATCCAGATGCAGAGAAAATCTACGAGTATGTATATGCACAGGAGGATTATCCTTTCCTTGATAAAATTGAAAATCAGTAAAAACTAATTTGAGAATTGGATAATTTGAAAATAAGATAATTCTACAAGCAAGAGTGAACATCATTATTTCATTGCTTAATTTTTCAATCATCTAATTCCCTCATTAATATATTAAAATTATGGCAGAAATAATTACAATGCCTCGCCTTTCGGATACAATGACGGAAGGAAAAGTGGCGAAATGGCACAAGAAAGTAGGAGATGCCGTAAACGAAGGCGATATTTTAGCAGAAATTGAAACCGATAAAGCGGTTCAGGATTTTGAATCTGAAATTAAAGGAACCCTCCTATACATCGGGACAGAAGAAGGGAATGCCGCTGCGGTAGATTCTGTATTGGCAGTTATTGGCAATGCAGGTGAGGATATTTCGGCACTTATCGGTGGTGGGGCGGCTCCAAAAGCAGAAGCAGCACCAGTAGAGGCAAAAGTAGAGGAAACACCATCTTCAGAACCACAAGCAGTAGCCGAAGTTCCAGCAGGAGTGGAGGTGATTACAATGCCTCGCCTTTCGGATACAATGACGGAAGGAAAAGTAGCCAAATGGCACAAAAATGTGGGCGATGCTGTGAAAGAAGGCGATATTTTAGCAGAAATTGAAACAGATAAGGCGGTTCAGGATTTTGAATCTGAATTTAATGGGACATTGCTTTACCAAGGCGTTTCCGAAGGTGGAGCTTCTTTGGTAGATACCGTTCTTGCCATTATTGGACCTGCGGGAACAGATGTTTCTGCAATTGTAAATGGAGGAGGAGCTACTGCAAAACCTCAGGCTCAGACTCCAAAAACTGAAAATAAAGAAAAAGTTGTAGCATCACCTTCACCTTCACCTGCTTCTATCTCGGCTACTACTTCGGATAGAATTGCGATTTCTCCTTTGGCAAAGAAAATGGCTCAAGAAAAAGGAATTGATATTTCTACCTTGAAAGGGACAGGAGAAAATGGAAGAATCGTAAGAAAAGATATTGAAAACTATCAGCCATCGGCAACTAATGCAGTAGCAGCTAATGTTGCAGTAGCTCAGCCGGCTGCTCAGCAAGTGGCTATGAACTTTGTGGCAGGAGAAACAACAGAAACGCCAAATTCGCAAGTAAGAAATGTTATTGCAAAACGACTTTCTGAAAGTAAATTCTCTGCACCACATTACTATCTGATGGTGGAAATCAATATGGATAAAGCCATCCAAGCTAGAAAAGAGATGAATACTTTACCTGATACCAAAGTTTCTTTCAACGATATGGTCATCAAGGCAACGGCTATGGCATTGAGAAAGCATCCGCAGATTAATTCTTCTTGGGGAGGTGATAAAATTGTTCACCACGGTAATATCAATATCGGGGTGGCTGTGGCTATTCCAGATGGTCTGGTGGTTCCAGTATTGAAAAATGCTGATTTTATGAACTATAATCAGATTTCTGCATCGGTGAAAGACTTGGCAAGTAGAGCTAAAAATAAAGGATTGAAAGCCAACGAAATGGAAGGTTCTACATTCTCTATTTCTAACCTTGGAATGTTTGGTATAGAAACATTTACATCTATTATCAATCAGCCTAATGCGGCAATTCTTTCTGTGGGAGCCATCATAGAAAAACCAGTGGTAAAAGATGGACAGATTGTGGTGGGCAATACGATGAAACTTTCATTGGCTTGTGACCATAGAGTGATAGACGGAGCTACAGGAGCAGAGTTCTTGCAAACATTGAGAACTTACTTGGAGCAACCTCTAACAATGTTGGTATAACTTTTAATTGAACACTATTTTAAAAAACCATCTCATCCTCTGAAATGAGATGGTTTTATTATTTTTGTAGGGATTATTTTAGAAAACAATGTTTAGCAAACAAGAAGCACAACAGATAAAAAAGGAGTTTTGGACAGCGTTTGGAAAATCTTTTCCTCGTAAATGGATATTGTATGATACCAAGATTAAAGATTTCTCTTTTAAATTCTATGTGGATAATAAAAAAGCGGAAGTTTCCATAGATATAGAGATGAAAGATGAGTTGTTTCGTAATGCTTATTATGAAAAAATCTGGTCTTTGGAGGATATTTTAAAAGATTTTGTAGGAGCTTTTCATAAAGATGAATTTTATCCGTTGGATAATGGCAAGGTCATCAGCCGAATTTGGGTAGAGAAACACGGCGTTTCGGTTTTTAATAGAGATACTTGGAGAGATATTTTTGAATTTTTCTATGATGAGATGGATGGCTTCGAACGATTTTATTGGGAATATGAAGATTTTATTAAAGATATTTAATTTTACCCAATAATATATATGAATTAATATTTCATTTGAAAATTTTTTAGTTCTGGTGGCTAATGGCGATTTTCAAGTATTGATTTTCACAATTCAATTTTAAGTCTTACTTTTGGCTCGTATGGATTTAAATCGTTTATTCACCAATCAAAGAACAGGAAATCACGGGGCAACCAAGGCTTCAAGAACGGATTTCCAAAGGGATTTTGATAGATTAATTTTCTCATCAGCTTTCCGAAGGTTACAAAATAAAACGCAAGTGTTTCCTTTGCCAGGAAGTGTCTTTGTCCACAATAGATTGACGCACTCTTTGGAGGTATCCTCTGTAGGAAGAAGTTTGGGCAGCTTGGCAGGTGAGTTTATCGTGGAGCATTATGGGAAAGATTTGTCCGAAGAGGCAGAGAGTTTCTATCTCTATAATCTGAGTAATGTGGTAGCGGCAGCTTGCTTGTGCCACGATGTGGGCAATCCTGCCTTTGGTCATTCTGGGGAAGATGCTATTGCCAGTTTTTTTCAAAGAAATGAATCCGATTTAAAACAATATTTTACCGAAAAAGAATGGGCAGATTTAATCAATTTTGAAGGAAATGCCAATGCCATTAGGGTACTGACGCATCAGCAGCAGGGAAAAGACGCAGGTGGAACCCAACTGACGCATACCACCTTGGCAAGTATTGCCAAATATCCTTGTGAAGCGATTGCTAAGAAAAAAGGTGAATTGCATCGTAAGAAATTTGGATTTTTCCAAAACGAAAAAGAAACCTTTCTGAACATTGCCCAATCGGTAAATATGTTACAAGAAAATGAAGAGCCTACCATTTTTAGACGCCATCCTTTTGTATGGCTGGTGGAGGCGGCAGATGATATTTGCTACAATATTATAGATATGGAAGATGCCCATAGGCTGGGGATTGTGGCAACTTCGGATATTGAAAACCTATTTTTTGAACTGATAAAATCTGAAAATGCAGACACCCGAAGAGTGGAAGAGAAAATGGCGGTGCTTACCAATGCTAACGAACGCATTGCCTATCTCCGTGCTAAGGTGATTAATGCTTTGATTAATCAATCGTTTCAGATTTTTAAGCAAAATTTTGAAGCGATACTGGCAGGGACTTTGGAGGTGGCATTGCTGGATATTTACAAGAAAGGTAACCCTTCATTACAAGAGATAGAAAAATTTTCAATAGAGAAAATCTATGGTCATCGTTCTGTGGTAGAGATAGAAAATGCGGGGTATAATGTGATGTATGAGTTGCTCAATCATTTTGTATTTCCAATAATGAAACCAAAGGAAAGGCGAACTTCTTATGATAAAAAATCTTTACAACTGATGCCTCCCCAGTTTCACTATGAAGATGGCAGTACTTACCAGAAGGTTTTGGGCGTGTTGGATTTCGTATCGGGAATGACGGATAATTTTGCAACCGACCTCTACCGAAAAATAAAAGGAATAGATATCGGAATGACAATGTAGAAAAAAACAATGCTCAGACTATTGTGGTCTGAGCAAATTACTTTTAGAAACTATTATTCAAAGATTTTTTTAGGCTTGCCATCATCGCCTATGGCTACTAAGGTGAAATCTCCCGAAACGGCTTTTTCTCGCACATCGGCAAACATTTCTTCTATATAGATTTCCACATTTACTTTAATGCTGGTATTACCTACATATTTCACTTTCCCTATCAGCTCTACAATAGTATCGGCTGGGATAGGTTTTTTGAAATCAATTCTATCACAACTCACCGTAACGAAAGATTTTCTTGCAAAACGGGTTGCGGTCATAAAGGCAATTTCATCCATCATTTCCATTACTGTACCACCAAACATTGTATTGTGATGGTTGGTAATGTTAGGAAATACCACTTTAAATACTCTGGTAATTGAGCTCTGAATTTTGTCTTCGTAATTCATTTTTTATCTTATGTTAATTTTGAGTTTTTATTATAATCCCATTTTTTTGGCTTCTTGTTTTACAAAGGCGATGGCTTCGGTTTTATCATTAGCAATATCGCCTTCCAAGATGGCTTCTTTCACTTTTTCTTTTAAAATACCCACTTCACGCCCAGGTTTTAAACCGAACATTGCCATAATCTCTTCTCCTGAAACAGGTGGCTGAAAGTTTCTTATTTGGTCTTTTTCTTCCACCTCTTTGATTTTCTTAGCGACATAATCAAAGTTTTTCTGATATTTCCTTTGTTTGGAAGCGTTTTTAGTAGTGATATCGGCTTTACAGAGGATGAATAAATCTTCCAAATCCTCTCCTGCATCAAAGAGCAAACGCCTTAGTGCAGAGTCTGAAGCATCATCGGTAATCAAAGCGATAGGGCGGGAGGACAGCTTTACCATTTCCTGAACATACTTCATATCTTGATTGAGGGGAAGTTTAAGCCTTTGAAAGAGTTTTTTCACCATTTTGGAACCGAGAAACTCGTGTCCGTGGAATGTCCAGCCTGTTCCTTCTACAAATTTTTTGGTAGGAGCTTTCCCAATGTCGTGAAGCAAAGCTGCCCAGCGAAGCCAAAGTTTATCGGTGTTTTTAGAGATGTTATCCACCACTTCCAGTGTATGATAGAAATTGTCTTTATGGGTTTGTCCTTCCACTTCTTCTATGCCTTTCAGGGCGGTGAGCTCTGGGATGATTTTTTCTAAAAGCGTGGTATCATCCAATAGTTTTAGTCCGATAGAAGGCTGCTCTGAAAGCATAATTTTGTTAAACTCCACCATAATGCGTTCCATAGACACAATCTGAATGCGGTGGGCTTCTTTCTTGATGGCTTCCAAAGACTTAGATTCTATTTTGAAACCTAATGTGGAAGCAAATCGGATAGCACGCATCATTCTCAGCGGATCATCAGAATAAGTCTGATGGGGGTCTAAAGGGGTACGCAAGATGCCGTTTTGCAAGTCTTCCCTTCCATTGAAGGGGTCTATCAGTTCTCCAAAATTGTCTTTATTGAGAGAAATAGCCATTGCATTGATGGTAAAATCTCGGCGTTTTTGGTCGTCTTCCAAAGTGCCTACTTCTACCGATGGTTTTCGGCTATCTTCAGAGTAGCTTTCCTTTCTGGCACCTACAAATTCTAGCTCCAAATCATTATGACGAAACATCGCCGTGCCATAGGTTTTGAATACAGAAACTTTGAGTTTTGGATTGATGCTTTCGGCAACTTTTTGAGCGAGGTGAATGCCATTTTGCTCCGTTACAAAATCAATATCCGTAGGTGCTTTGCGTTTCATTAGTAAATCACGCACATAGCCTCCAACAACATAGACAGTCTGCCCCTGCTGGTGTGCTACTTCAGAAATGGTTTTAAATAATTTTAAATTTTTATTTTGATTAAGATTGATATGCATTATTTTGTTAAGGATTATGGAGATGTCCTTTATGTTTCTACTATTTAATATTGATTTTGTAATAAGAATTTATTCCCTCAATACTTTAATTCTATTATCTGCCCACACTCTAATCACGGATGAACCTTGCCATTGCGAAACCCTTTCTCTATGGTCTTCTACGGCGTAATCTACCAAGCGAATGATTTCAGGATTGATATCTGAAAACTTCATTGGGCTTTTCTCTCCGCTAAAATTGGCAGAGGTAGAAACTAAAGGTTGATTGAGTTTGGAAATCAGTTTTTTACAAAAATTATCTTTCACCAGCCTGATGCCAATGCTTCCATCTTCGGCTAAAAGTTCTCTTGGCAATCCGTGGGGATTATCATAGACAATGGTAACGGGTTTTTCGCTCAGGTCAATGATTTCCCAAGCCATCTCTGGTACCTCTACCAAATCTTGCAGTCGTTTTTCGCTTTCTACTAAGATGATGAAAGACTTGTTTTTTTCTCGTTTTTTAATATCAAATACTTTACGGACGGCTTCTACATTGGTAGCATCGCAACCTATACCCCAGATGGTATCTGTGGGGTAGAGGATGGTGCCACCGTTTTTTAGAATGTCTATAATCTGATTCATTAAAGATATAAAATTTATTTGATAGCCGATTTAATTGCAAATTCCTCTGCCATATTCTCTATCCACTCTGCTACATCATCTTCGCCCGTAGCCCTTTGATAGGTGTGTCCTAAGGAAATGATAATCTGATGAAAAAAACGCTTCATATGGTCCACGGGCATATCCTTTGTCCAAAGGTCTATCCTGAGGGCTTCCATTGCCTTATCATCCCAAACGGAAATCATTGTAGCTTTGGTTTCTTGAGATTCAATGCCACCATCTTGGGCATTCCAAGTCATTTTTTCAGGAATATGATTTTCATCTAATTCTACATCTATGGTAATGGTTGTTTTACGCATTTTTTTATTAGTTTGATGATTGTTTATAGTTTATAGTTTATAGTTTATAGTTGTCGGTTGATAGCTTAAATTTATAATTAACAATTAACAATTACTTATATCCGCTATTATTAAAAATGGTTTCAGAGTCTAGAGCTAGGAAATCCATCAATGGCGTTTTAGGATTTTTCTCAAAATACGCTTTGCAGATTTGCCATCCTATAAAAATTCCAATTTGTGGAGAAGACTCGTTATCAATAGCCGTATAGAACTTAGAAAAAGGACCTGGGGTAATAAATCGCTCTTGCAATCGGGATTCATCACTGAAAATCAAATCATTTTCTATAAAATAGTTCCAGATATTTTCCTCATTGGCAATCGCCCAATCGTACTGCTGAGGCGTGTAGTTGATTTTCAAATCATCGGGGGTTTTAGGCAAAAAAGCATCTTGCAGCAGCATTATTTTTCCATTGTAGATTAGCATATCAATAAATTTCTGATGCTCCAAACTTGCAGGAACCAATTGCTCAGCAATGATTTGAGATACCTTTGGGACAATATTTTGAGGCTGCATAGACTTTTGATAATATTGCTCTATCCCTTTGTAATTAGAGTTGTTTTCTCCCATAAATCCAGAAATGTCTATAAACAGAAAACCTTCATTAGGGTCCAAGATTATCGGGTCTTTTGCCATCTGAAGAGCAGAGGAAAAAAGATAGACTTTCGGAGTTTGAAAGGAAGGAAAATAAAATTTTACCCTTGTGAAAAGCTCAGATAAATCGCTTTTTAATTGCGGTTGATTGATTTTAGCAATCGCCTCTTTGTAGATTTTAATTTCCGTGGAATCGCTTCTGCGCGCTTCAAAATCAGCATCGCTTACCGTCCCTTGAAACCAAGGGTATTTTTGTTTAAAAGCCACAGTGCTGATGCTGGGATTGAAAAAATCTCCAGAAATATCAGTTACCGATACCGCTTCTTTCGGGGTATCTATGGCATTGTCCCAATGAGAAGCGTTTTCTTTTTGGCAAGACATCAATCCTAAAACGAATATTAAAAAAATAGCGGTATATCTAAAAAACTTCATTATTTTTACAACGATAAATATTTACAAAAGTAGTTATTTCATTTAAACTTTTAAAATAGAATGACGATGCAAACCAATAAAATTATCAATCACATTGTAGATTGGCTGAAAGACTATGCTACCAAAGCTGGCGTAAAGGGTTATATCATAGGTGTTTCTGGTGGGGTAGATAGCGGTGTAGTCTCTACATTGTGTGCAATGACGGGGCTAGATTTACTGATGCTGGAAATGCCCATCCGCCAAAAGGAAGACCAAGTAAACCGTGCATGGGAACATATGAATGACATTACGGCAAGGTTCCCCAATGCCAAGGCAATGAGCATAAACCTAACCCCCGCTTTTGAGGAACTATTGACCACCTTCAAAGCGGAGGAAACCGAAAGTGCCAACGAAAAATTGGCTCTGGCAAATACCCGAAGCCGACTGAGAATGCTTACGCTCTATTATTATGGGCAGATTAATGGCTTGCTAGTATGCGGTACAGGCAACAAAGTGGAAGATTTTGGGATAGGTTTCTATACCAAATACGGTGATGGAGGCGTAGATGTTTCACCTATCGCAGACCTTTATAAAACAGAAGTTTATGCCTTGGCAAAAGCCCTCAATTTGGTGGAATCTATCCAGAATGCCATCCCTACCGATGGACTTTGGGATACCGAGCGTACCGATGAGCAGCAGATAGGAGCCACCTACCCAGAGTTGGAAAAAATCCAAAAAGAATGGGGCAAGAAAACAGAAGCCGACTATAAAGAGAGAGATTTGGAAGTCTATAAAATCTTTGCCCGTATGCACAAAGCCGCTCAGCATAAAATCAATCCTATCCCAGTTTGTACGATTCCAGAGGAGTATAAAGATTAAAATACTTTAACTCTAAGGATAACATTTTAATATTTCAATAATTAACTTTAAATTTAGGGCTTAAAAAATTATTATAATGATTTACGGTATAGATACATTTACTTTTCACGATGTTTTGGCAATTGCAAAGAATCCATCGAAAGGAAAACTGACCAAAGAAGCTAAAAATCAAATATTAAAATCGCAAAAAAATGTCCGAAAGATTGTAGAGTCAGATAGAACGGTCTATGGGATTAACACGGGATTTGGTCCCCTCTGCGATGTGAAGATTTCTGAAGAGGAAACGGCTCAGTTGCAGCATAATCTCATCATCTCTCACGCAGTAGGCGTAGGAAAACCCATAGATAAAGAGCTTTCTAAGATAATGATGATTGCTAAAGTCCACGCCCTGTCCAAAGGATTTTCGGGGGTTTCTCTGGAAGTGATAGAGCGTATGGTGCTAATGCTGGAGAAAGACATTATCCCCGTAGTGCCAGAGCAGGGCTCGGTGGGGGCATCGGGAGATTTGGCACCGCTATCGCACTTAGTTTTGCCGTTGATAGGTCTGGGAAAAGTATGGAAAGATGGGGAGCCTTGTGATACGGAAATCGTATTGAAAGAGCATCAACTAGAACCGTTAAAGCTTGGGCCAAAAGAAGGTTTGGGCTTGATTAACGGAACGCAGTTCATCCTTGCCCACGCCATCAAAGGATTAGAGAAAATGGAATACCTCTTAGACCTAGCAGATATGGCAGCCGCAATGTCGCTAGAAGCCTACCGAGGCTCTGCAAGCCCATTTAAGAAGGAGTTGCACGATATTCGCCCATTTGAAGGGAGTAAAAAAGTAGCGGCTAGGATGCTTCACTTTCTAAAAGATTCTGAAAATCTCTCTTCACACGAGTTTTGTGATAGAGTACAAGACCCTTATTCTTTCCGATGTGTACCGCAGGTGCACGGTGCCAGCAGAAATGCCTTTGAACATCTGAAACAAATGGCAGAAACGGAGCTGAACTCTGTAACGGATAATCCTATTGTTTTGAGTGCTGAAGAGTCTATCTCTGGTGGAAATTTTCACGGGCAGCTGATGGCTTTGCCGTTAGACTACGCCACTTTGGCATCGGCGGAGTTGGGAAATATCTCGGATAGGAGGTGCTACCTTTTATTGGAAGGCAAATTTGGCTTGCCAAGATTGCTCACAGAATACTCTGGGCTTAACTCTGGCTTTATGATTCCGCAATACACCTCTGCGGCGTTGGTTACCGAGAATAAAACCTTATGTTTCCCTGCATCAGCAGATAGCGTGCCTACCAGTCTGGGGCAGGAAGACCACGTGTCTATGGGCAGTATTTCGGGGAGAAAGTTTAATCAGGTGTTGGATAATTTGGTGAATATTTTTGCCATCGAGTTGATGTATGCAGCACAAGGTTTGGAATTCCGAAGACCCGCCCAATGTTCAGAGATTATCGAAAAGAACTATGATATTGTAAGAAGTAAAGTGGCTAAATTGGAAGACGATAGGCTGATAGGTAAAGATATTTTAGCCATTGCGGAGCTTATCCGCGATAGGGCTTTTGTAGTGAACTAAAGATAAATAATGAATTTTAAAATAATAAAAACATTACTCATCCTTGCAGTAGGGATTGTCATAGGAACGCTGTTGCCTCGCTTGTTAGAGAAAAATGAAGCCACGCAGGAGGAGATGAATACTTTTAGTGAAACAAAAGAGGTTTCAAGGACATCAGATTCTAAGGCAATAGACGAGCTGACCTCGGAGGAAGTGGTAATTCCTTTCGTGAAACAAAATGGAACATTGCCCTCCTACTATCTTACCAAGTCTGAAGCGAAAAAGAAAGGCTGGATACCTTCCCAAGGGAATCTCTGTGAGGTGCTGCCAGGGCAAGCTATTGGTGGAGACCGCTTCTCTAATAGGGAAGGAAAGTTACCTAAAGGGGAGCAATATTTCGAGGCGGATGTCAACTATAATTGTGGCAATCGTGGAGCAGACCGTATTGTGTTTACCAAGAAAGGGGAGGTCTGGCTAACGCACAATCATTACAAAAGTTTTCAAAAACAATAAAAAAAATAGAAACAATGACGGTATATATAGATTTTGTAGAGATAGGAGATTACGAAGATTTCTACACTCAGCTGAAAGAGAAAGTATCTTTACCAGAGTATTTTGGAGACAATCTGGATGCTTTGGAAGATGTGATAACAGGGGAGTTGCCAATGCCTCTGCGCATAGAGTTCGTGAATATGAGCGTGGAGCAATTGGAGGATTTTGAAGACCTGCTATCAACTTTAGAAGATGTGGAGGAGCAAGTAGATGGGTTTAGTTTTGCCTATTATCTGGAACAGTACGAAGACGAGTAAAATGATATGAAAAACCTTATTGAATCAATTTTAATGAGGTTTTTTATTGTTCCTATGTTTAATGAGAATAATGCGACTGGCGTGGAATAAAAACGGTGTCAATAGCATTCCTCTTTGAAAGGGGCAGGGGGAGGTATAATAATAGGATAGCAAAAATCAAAAAGCCGTCTTACACGGGTTGTGAGACGGCTTCTTTTGGCTTTAAATGATTTTGCTGTTATCTTGATGCAATGAGAATGTTGATAGGCATCACATAGACATTGGATAACTGATTAGGATTGTGAAACTTATAGCTAAGCTGTGTCATTACATTTTTCAGCTCTTCATTGATGTATTTGCAGTCGCCACTAACTTCCACATTGCTGATTTTTCCATTTTCAGCTACTTCAAATTTAACTACACTTTCCGTATTGCCCTCTGATAAATTAGGGTTGGTAAAATCAAAGTTTTGAGATACCAAGTTTCTCAGTTGTTTGAAATTATCTTTTTGTGTTATATTCACTTCCTGCAAGAGGTTTGCGTCCTGAGCTTTAGCGTTAGAGAAAACTGCTGAAATCGCCAAAACGCCTATAAAACCGAAGGTTTTCAATATTGTATTTTTCATCTTACTTGTAATTTTAGGGTTGTTAATCAGTGAATTGGATGATAATCCAATACAAAGTAAGTGAATTTAAATTGAATTAACAAATAATTAATGTAAAATTAACATTGGAAATTTGGATATGATGGAAAATGTTAGCTTTTATCAAGCTGATGAATGGTAAGTGGATTCTTATGATAGATTTTTGAATAAGTTAGGAAATTAAACTGCAAACCGATTAATTGCTTATCTTTACTAGTTGTATTTTAGATTGTGTAAAATCAAGGTATTGAAAAAAAAGTTGTTAAAATTTTTCGTTATAAAAATGATTTTTTTTGGATTAAAATGATGAAAAAAGAAAATATTTTAAAATTATTTCTCATTGGGACACCAATGGTTTTATTATTTGTTATTATCGGAAATATGATTTTTTGGTCTTTAGCTATGGGTAAAGCTGATGCTCATACAATGACTTCAAAAGAAATATCTTTTTTTGAAAATTTTAAAAAAAGTACTGGACTTTATATTACATATTTTTATCCTCATAAAGGTGAAAAAATACATTACATTTCAATAGAAAGAGGTGGTATAGATAGCCCTAATGTTAGGCTTAATAAAAATAATATTAGAGTATTTAGTGATTCTGTGTATAGTGAGCTTATGAAGGTTTATTCTTTAAAATCTGATACAGATAGCATTGTTATTAAAATAAATATTGATGGTTCCAAAAATCATATTCATAAAATAGATACTACTTTTAGTTATAGAGTAAAATAGATGATTTTGATAATATATTTGAGATTTTATTTAAAACTGCATAGCATACTAGAGTAGTTTAAACTTCAGGTATAGTAAAAATAATTATCTTTGAGAAAAATAAATTATGATGACGCTTAAAAACCTCAATTATCCATTGGATTTTAAATTCAGAATTTCTACACTTTCTAGTGATTTTAATATTACAGATGCCAATGGCAACTATGTGTGCTATGTACGCCAAAAACTTTTCAAACTAAAGGAAAAAGTGGTGGTATTTTCAGATGAAAGTCGTAGAGAAGAGTTGTATCATATCGCTGCCAATCAATGGATAGATTTCAATGCTTCTTATGCGTTACGAGACCATTTGGGAAATCTTGTAGGCACTTTAGCTAGAAAGGGAATGCGTTCTCTGTGGAAATCTACCTACGAAGTTTTAGACGAAAATAAACAAGTGCAATATCATATCTCCGAACGCAATGCGTGGGTGAAATTTTGGGACAGCTTCGTGGGAGAATTACCAATTATAGGTTTCTTTACGGGATATTTCCTCAATCCTACTTATGATGTAAAAGATAGAAACGGAAATCTACTTTTCGAACTTAAAAAAATGCCTTCATTTTTCGGGAGACGCTTTCAGCTCAGAAGAAAAGTAGATATTACCGATGATAAAGAAAGTCTAATTATCCTATCACTAATGATGATGGTGCTTCTGGAAAGAGCAAGAGGATAACATCTTTCAAAAGTTAATGGACTGATAAAACTTTTCGGTCCGTTTTTTTATTCTTAAATTTGGAAAAAATATTCATATATGAATCTTACAGATATAGAACCTAAAATTATTTGGAAAAATTTTGCTGCACTCAATGCAGTTCCTAGACCTTCTAAAAAGGAAGAAAAAGTGATTGCTTTTATCAAAAACTTTGGCGAGCAATTGGGACTTGAAACTACCGTAGATGAGGTAGGCAATGTCATCATCAAAAAACCAGCCACCCTAGGTATGGAAGACCGAAAGCCAGTAGTGCTTCAGTCTCACTTAGATATGGTTTGCCAGAAAAACAATGATGTAGAATTTGATTTTGAAACCCAAGGCATAGAGATGGAAATTGATGGTGATTGGGTAAAAGCCAAAGGAACTACTTTGGGAGCGGATAACGGCTTGGGAGTGGCGGCAATAATGTCAGTTTTAGAAAGTTCAGATATTCCACATCCTGCATTGGAGGCTCTTTTTACCATAGATGAAGAAACAGGAATGACGGGGGCATTAGCCTTAAAGCCGGGGCAACTTCACGGTGAGATTCTCCTCAACCTAGATACCGAAGAAGATGATGAGATAGATATAGGCTGTGCAGGAGGGATAGATGTAACGGCTACACAGAGCTATCCACAAGAGTCTGTAGCAGGTACCACACTTCGCATAGAGATTAAAGGATTGCAGGGTGGGCATTCTGGTATGGATATTCACAAAGGACTGGGGAATGCTAATATCATTTTAGGACGATTGCTTTATCCTGCATTAGAACAAAATCTTCAGCTTATCTCCATAGAAGGGGGAAGCCTTAGAAATGCTATCCCGAGGGAAGCCATTGCGGTAATATCGGTGAAAAATGCAGAACAATACTTAGATGCTTTTTCAGAATTGAAAGCTGAGATTTTAGAAGAATTTGAATCATTAGAAAAAGAGTTGAGCATTTCCATAGCACAGTATCCTTCCTCGGAGAAAGGAATCTCTGTAGAACATTCCCAAAAGATAGTTTTAGCCTTGAAATCAGCACACAATGGCGTTTATAGAATGAGTCCAGATGTGGCAGACTTGGTAGAAGCATCTAATAATGTTGCCAGAGTAGCCCTTAAAAACGGGGAGCTGAAAATCCTTTGTCTCACGCGTTCTTCTGTAGAGTCTTCCAAGATGGCTGTAGCAGAGCAATTAAAATCTGTGTTTGAATTAGCTGGAATTAAGGTAGAGTTTAGTGGCTCATACCCAGGATGGAAACCTAAGCCAGGTTCCGAAATAGTAAAAGTAATGGAGCAACTTTATGAGGAAAAATTTACATCAAAGCCTCATATTGTAGCGTGCCACGCAGGGCTAGAATGTGGTATTATTGGAGCCAATTATCCAGAGATGGAGATGGTAAGCTTTGGACCTACCATCCGTGGGGCACATTCACCAGACGAAAGAGCCAGCATCTCTTCCACTCAGAAGTTTTGGGGGTATCTGAAAGATATTTTAGCTAATATTCCAAAGAAATAATAAAAAATAAAATTCCAACTTATAAGGGTTGGAATTTTTTTATTATAACAAGAGTAATGCTGACTAATTGAAAGTTTACAAGCCGTAATTATCAAAAAAATGAAATCTTTTATCGTAGAATAATTCTCCAAAAATCCGTATTTTTAACCCCAAAATTTTAAACAATGCTAAGAAAGAATATACTTCTATCGGCTCTATTTCCTGCAGTAATGGCTTTTGCACAGCAATACGGCGGAATGTGGATGCCTACCGAACTCAATGAAAAAGAAATGAAAGAACTCGGTATGAAAATTTCTGCAAAAGATATTTTCAACCCGAATAAACCCAGCATTAAGGATGCTGTAGTGCAGTACGATGGCGGCTGTACGGGGGAAATTATCTCTCCAAAAGGTTTGCTCCTTACCAATCACCATTGTGGTTATAGTGAAATTCAGGCTCATTCTACCCTTCAAAACGATTATCTTAAAAATGGTTTTTGGGCAAAAAATATGAGTGAAGAATTGCCTAATCCTGGGGTAACGGCAGATTTCGTGGTGGATATTAAAGAAGTGACCAACGAGGTGCTGGCAGGAAATCCCAACCTTTCCGAAGCGGAGATTAATCAAAATATAGAGAAGGTAAAAGCTTCCTTCAAAGTAGAACCTTACCAAAAAGTGGTGGTAAAATCAATGTATTATGGTAATAAATACTACGCCTACATCATAGAATCTTACAAAGATGTTCGCTTGGTGGGGGCTCCGCCATCTTCTATTGGTAAATTTGGTTCAGATACAGATAACTGGGTGTTCCCAAGGCATACAGGGGATTTTGCCGTGTTTAGAATCTATGCGGATAAAAACAATAAGCCTGCAGAATACTCCAAAGACAATGTCCCATATCAGCCTAAACATTTCTTGCCAATTTCCATCAAAGACAAGAAAGAGGGAGATTTTACTTTTGTTTTCGGATTTCCAGGGAGAACGCAAGAATACCTTCCAGCCATTGCTGTAGAAAAAATAATGAATGAGATAGACCCTGCAATGATTTCCGTAAGGGATATTGCCTTGAAGGTCTTAGATGAAAAGATGCGTACCGATGACGCTACCAGAATAAAATATGCATCTAAATTTGCTTCTACTGCCAACTATTGGAAGAAATGGCAAGGCGAGGTAGAGGGGCTTAAAAAATCCAACGCCGTAGCCAAGAAAAAGGCTTATGAAGCGGAACTCATCAAGAAAAATCCAGCGGTAAAAACCACGGTGGATAATCTGAATAGATTGTACAACGAGCAAGCTCCGTATGCCCTCAACCGTGCATATTACAGCGAGTTGCTTAGAAATTCAGAAACGCTGATGCTACTCAACCTATACGAAGGGCTTTTGGCTCAGAATAAAATTGACACCAAGAGATTGGCGTCCATCTACAAGGATTATGATGGAGAATTAGACGCCAAAGTAACAGCGAAAATCCTTAACCTTTACGCTCTTAAAACGCCAGAGCAGTTCTTGCCAGAAGGTTTTGCCCAATTCAAAGATTTGGATAAAACTTTGAACGCAGTAGAAGGATGGTCTAAAAACTCTGTGGTGACGGGGAGAAAACCTTTCAATGGAGCTACTACCCACAGCGATATCAATAAAGTTTTTGAAAACCAAGAGGCTTTAAAAAAAGAAATCGCTAATGACCCGCTGATGGGCGTTTTAGTAATGCTGAAAAAAGCCTATTTCGGAAAGGTTGCAGACCGATATACCGAACTTCAAAAGCAGATTGATAAAGAGCAAAAAACCTTTATGGCACAGCAGATGGCAACGGATAAGAGCAGACCTTTCTTCCCAGATGCCAACTCTACACTGCGTGTAGCCTATGGGCAAGTGAAAGGTTCTAATCCGAAAGATGCACTTTACTACGGCTATCAGACTCACCTTGCTGGTGTGATGGAAAAATATGTGCCTGGAGATTATGAATTTGATGTACCACAAAAACTGATAGAACTTTACAATAAAAAAGACTTTGGCGTGTACAAAAACGCAACGGGTGATGTTCCTGTCAATTTTACGGCGACCAACCACACTACGGGCGGTAACTCGGGAAGTCCAGCATTGGATGCCCACGGTAATTTGATAGGACTCAATTTTGACCGCCAATGGGAAGGAACAATGAGTGACATCAACTTTGACCCTCGTTTTAGCCGAAATATAATGGTAGATACCAAGTACATTCTTTTCATTATTGATAAATATGCCGATGCCAAATGGCTACTGAACGAAATGAAGATTGTGAAGTAATCTACTTTTAGACCCGATAATAATAGCAACAGCAGTCTGCGGATGGTTGTTGCTTTTTATTTTGAGCCTGATATTACTACTTTTCAAAATAGCGTTTCATTATTTTCTTTTCGATGAAATTTCCTTAAATCGCCACTGTGTAAAGTGCAGGCTTTTGAGTTTTTGTTGCTGCTGAATCAAAGGTGTTATTACACTTTGGGGAAAGTATTATGCGAGCGATTTATTGGTATATGCAAAAATAACACGGTTTTTTTATTGAATTTCGTGAAAATATAAAATAATTATTAATGAATAAAAACCCCGAAGTTTCCCCCGTGATGAAACGGCAAAAAGTCAATTGCCCGAAGCTTCCCCCGAGATAAAATGAGCCTTGAGCAATTGCCCAAGGCTTCCCCCGAGATGAAACGGCAAAAAATCATTTTCCCGAAGCTTCCCCCGAAGTGAAATGAGGTTTGAGCAATTACCCAAGGCTTCCCCCGTGATGAAATGGCTAATGGAAAATAAAAAACCACGAGCCAACGCCCGTGGTGAATATCAATAGAGATAGATTTGTGTAGGTGGTATACTATTCCCCAAAAATAAGCACACGAGTTAAGTTTGAAAAAAAGTTACTTTTAAAGGTTGAATTATAAGAACAAAAAAGACTATCTCAATAAAGATAGCCTTTTTTATATTCACAATTACCAAATCTTAATTCTTTCGTTTGGTGCTTTGTACATCTTATCTCCCGGTTTGGTATTGAAAGCTTCGTGGAAGGCATCAATATTCAGTAGGGGAGCGAAAGCTCTGTAATACCCTGGGGTGTGAGGGTCTGTTTTTACTTGGTTTTGCAAGTATTGGTCGGTAGATTTGGTTCTCCATACCGTTGCCCAGCTCATAAAGAATCTTTGGTCTTGGGTATATCCGCTGATGGTACCAGGGTTGCCTTTATCTTTTAGATACATTTGCAATGCTTCGTAGGCTACGGCTACGCCACCCAAGTCGCCAATATTTTCTCCGCTGGTAAACTTCCCATTGACGAAACTTCCCTTCACGGGTTCGTATTGGTCAAACTGTGTGGCTAGCTGACCAACTTTAACATCAAAGTTTTTTCTATCCGCATCTGTCCACCAGTTTTTCAAGTTGCCATCTCCATCAAACCTTGAACCACCATCATCAAAACCGTGAGAGATTTCGTGACCAATTACCGCTCCAATGCCACCGAAATTAACGGCTGGGTCGGCATCAAAATTGAAGAACGGAGCTTGTAAGATAGCCGCTGGGAATACAATCTCATTGTTGGTAGAGCTGTAATAGGCATTTACCGTCTGTGGAGACATTCCCCATTCTTTTTTATCTACTGGTTTCCCTATTTTATCCAGATTTCTTTGGTAGCTCCATTCAGCAAGGTTTTCCATATTATTGTAATAAGTTCCACCATCTTTTGGAGCGGTCATTCGAAGTTTTGAGTAATCTCTCCACTCATCTGGATAGGCTATTTTTACATTAAATTTAGCTAGTTTTTCTTGGGCTTTTACTTTGGTTTCAGCAGACATCCAGTCTAGCTCATCTATTCTTTTTGAGAAAGCTTTTCGGATGTAGTTGATGTACTCTTCCATTTTACCTTTGGCCTCTGCAGGGAAGTATTGCTCTACATAAAGTTTTCCGAAGGCTTCACCCAATACCCCATTTACGAGCTGTAGTCCTCGCTTATCCATTGCTCTTTGTTCTTTTTGCCCTTGCAGGTATTTGGAATAGAAATTGAAACTGATGTCGTCCATTTTCTTATCCAAGCTGCCTAAATTTCCTCTAAGAAGCTGATATTTCATATAATCTTTGATGAGGGGTAGGTTTTTGGAGCTAAGGATTTTATCTAAGTTTTGATAATATTTTAGTTCACCAATAATCACCCTATCGGTATTAACGCCCACGGAGGTGAGGTAAGTAGGAAGATTGATATTTTTCACCAAAGTTTTAAGCTCTTCGGTGGTTTTAGGGTTGTATCTTAGGTTGGCATCTCTAGCTTGTTCATTGGTAAGGAGGTAGTTGGCTAGTTCTTTTTCAAAGTTTACCACTTTCTGTGCTGTAGCATCGGCGTTAGCATATCCTAGAACGGAGAACAATTGAGCTGCGAATTTTTGATACTCTGCTAGGGTTTTGGTATTAGACTCATTCACTTTTTGATAATAGTCTTTTCCTAATCCCAAAGAAGGTCCACCAAGATAGACGGCATTCATTTTAGAGTTTTTTAGGTCAGAGCCTACGCCCCACATATAGAAAGGATTGTTTCTTGTTTTGGTGGCGGTTATCAGATATTTCTGCAAATCTGCGATGGATTTTATAGCGTCAATCTTTGCTAAATCACTTTGAATAGGGCTGATGCCAAGTTCATTTCTCTTGTCCCAATCCATAAAAGTACCGTAGAGGGCTTGTATTTTTTGTCCTTCGGAGTTGGGAGCGTAGTTTTCAGAAAGGATTTTATTGAGGATAGAAAGTGATTTTTCATCGGTGTCTTCTCTCAACTTATTGAAAGATCCCCAACTGGCTTTGTCGGAAGGGATTTCCACGGTTTTGTACCAATTGCCATTCACGAAACTGAAAAAATCATCCTGAGGACGCACGGTGGTGTCCATATATTCTAGATTCAGACCTTTATCTTTGTTAGAATAGGTTTCAGAAACGGTCTGCACTTCTGGTTCGGTAGTGCTGTGAGCTTTTTGGGTGGTACACGAGTTGAGGAATACAATCCCCGAAAACGCCAATAGACTTATTGTAATCTTCTTCATTGCTGTTTGTTTTACGATTATTGGCGTAAAATTAGGAAAAAACTTGGAAACTGATTGTCTTTTAATATAAAAAAAGCCGCTCGGTAAGGAGCGACTTTCGTGTATTGGAAAAAGTCTCTTTAGGGATTATTGAAAATCTGCATCAGAAACATTTTTATTCACTTCTACTTTGTCAAAAGTGATTTTAAAGGTTTGAGGCCCTACTTGCATTTCTGTAACGGTAGCGAATAATACTCCATCAAAGGTTTTGTACTCGCTGTAATTGGCTATGGAAGTAATGTCGCCTTGTGGGGTAGAAGTAGTGGTTTCAACTTTGGAAAGCAAACCTGTTTTTACATCATAGTATTCCACTTTTTTAGCCGCTGTGTTCACTACTTTATAGTGGTCGTTACCATTAAGGTTTACGATGCCATCTACTTTACTATCTGCAAAACCTACAGATAATACTGGGAATACATTGTTTTGCCCTTTCATAGCTGCAATTTGTTTCGCATCCATATCTCTTCTATTACCCATTTGCGAAGCATAACCTTTGTTACCATCAAATACATTCTTGATTTCAGCCCCCATTATTTTGATAACGCTGTTTACTTTATCAGGAAAAGCATTTTTAGTCACATATTCGCCTTCCATACCCATCATTGAGATTTTACCAGATTGTAGTACGGTTTTCACTTTGTCCACATTGGCTTTACCTCCAATGGCTTTGATGTAGTTCTCTGCAATTTGCTGAGCCGTAACATTGGCTTGTTTTTTATTTTTAGCAGGGTCTTCTATAGGGTTGCCATAAGCATCAAAGAAAGATACAGGATAGCCTAATTTTTTCAGACCTTCGCCTATTTCCTCTGCTTTTCCCGTAACTACAATTTTAGCCTGCTCTGGGCGGAAGTATTTTTTAGATACTCTCAAAACATCATCTACGGTTACTTTGTTGATGTTTTGGATGTAGTTGGCATAGAAATCGTCAGACAATTGGTTGGTTTTCTTGGTAAGGGCTTGGCTTGCTACGGTTTCTGGTCTTTCCAAAGACAGTACGAAGTTACCAAGGAATTTAGCCTTTACATTTTCCAACTCTTGGTTGTCTATTTTATTAAGCGTCATACCACGCATTTCTTTGATGGTTTCTACCACGGCAGAATCGGTTACGCTATTACGCACCGTAGCACTCGTGTAGAATCTTCCTGCATATCTGGAGTCCACTACACCACCACGGGCACCGTAAGTCCAGCCGTGTTTTTCACGAAGGTTCATATTCAATCTTGAATTAAAATCCCCTCCTAAGATGGTAGAAGCCACTTGTACGGCATAGAAGTCTGGGTCTTTTTTGGTAAGCGTTACAGGATAGTTTACTTCTACTACAGATTGTACAGCATTAGGCATATTAACTACGGCAATCTCTGTTTTGTTTACCTCTGCTACCTTTGGCAAATCAGCAATGTTGAGTTTGGTTTTCTTCCAACCAGAGAAGTGCTTTTCTGAAAGCTTCTTAGCCTCTGCAGGGGTAATGTCTCCTACAAAGATAAGGTAGGCATTGTTGGGAACATAGTATTTTTTGTAGTAGTTTTCTACATCTGCCAAGGATAAGTTTTTGATTTTTTCTTCAGTTTCAAACTCTGAAAAAGGGTGATTTTTACCATAGGTAAATACGCTTCCCATTCTAGAAGCGGCAGAGCTCACATTCTTTTCATCAGATTTTAAAGCTTCTATAGTTCTTGCTTTCAAGGCATCAAATTCTGCTTGTGTAAACTTAGGATTCAAGGCTCCTTCTGCAAAATACCCGAATACTTCGTTGAAATATTTTGATAGGGAAGAAACTCTTCCACCACCATCAGAGTAGCTTACTCTAGCTCCTAATTGCTCCACTTTGTTATTAAAGTCATCTTTGGAGAGTTTTGTAGTTCCAGTTCCTAAAAGACCGCCTAAAAGATCATCAGCACCTTTCTTATCGCCCAAGGCAAATGGTTTATTGTCTATAGATAGCGTGGCACTTACTCTTGGTAGTTTGTGGTTTTCTACTACGATAACGGTAAGACCATTGCTGAGTTTAAATTCACTTGGTTTGCCTAGGTTGACTACAGGAGAGGGTCCTGGTTTTGGCATTGGACGATTGATCTGAGCATTGGCAGTAAGGGCTAAAAAAGCAACCGCAATGGATAATATTTTTGTTTTCATTTTTTTTGTCTAATGTCTGATTAAAGATTATTTTTTCTCTGATTTTTTTGCAGATTCTGGTAAGTAGTTGATGATGATTCTTTGGTTTTTACCCAAATATTTTCTCGCTACTTCTCTGATATCTTCTCTGGTAACAGATTGGAAAACTTTCAGTTCGGTATTGATTTTATTGGTATCTCCTTGCAACATATAGGCGTCTGCCAAAGCGTGAGCAATGTTTTCTACACCAGATCTCTGAGAAACAAAACGATTTTCATAAGTGTTGAGAAGTTTTTGATACTCTTCTTCGGAAATCAAATCTTTTTGTACCTTTTCAATATCCTGCTGAATGCTTTGCTCCAATTTGTCTAATGGTGTATTCCCCTGAGGAAGTACCCCTATGGTATATACCCCGTAGTCTTCCATCTGACGGTTGAATGCAAAGATTTGCAATGCTTCTTTCTTCTCATCTACATATTTTTTGTAAAGCACAGAGGTTTTACCACCAGATAAATAGCTGGAAAGCATATCAAGAGCGTAGGCATCTTTAGACTTATTATCAGAAGTTCTATAGTTAAAAGCTAAAAGAGGAATCTGGATATTGGCATCGTACTCTGTTACTCTTCTCTCTTGGGTGATAGGCTCTTCTTTCGGGAAGCTTTTCTTTATTACTTCTCCTTTCGGGATGGAGCCAAAATATTTCTCAATCAGTTTTTTAGCTTCTGGAGTTTGAAAATCTCCTGCGACTACCAATACGGCATTGTTTGGAACATAATATTTTTTGCTGAAATGCTGGAAGTCTTCCAGTTTGGCACTGCTCAAATCTTCAAACGAGCCAATCACACTCCATCGGTATGGGTGCTTATCAAAGATGTGTGGCATCGTAGCCTCGCCGTAGCTGAATCTTCCGTATGGCTGATTGTCTAGCCTTTGTCTTTTTTCTTCTTTTACCACTTCTTTCTGAGTATCTACCCCAATTTGGTTGATGATAGGCTGTAGCAATCTATCAGATTCCATCCAAAGTCCAAGCTCCAAATTATTAGAAGGGAAAGTTTCGTAATAGTAGGTTCTATCGGTGGTGGTATTAGCATTGTTGCTACCTCCGTGAGACGAAACAATCTTGAACCACTCTCCTCGTTGGATATTGTGGGTGCCTTCAAACAAAAGATGTTCAAAGAAGTGAGCAAAGCCTGTTTTTCCCACTTGTTCATCTTTAGACCCTACGTGGTACATTACTCCAGTAGTAACTACTGGTGCGGAGTTGTCTTGATGGAGGATTACATGCAATCCATTAGACAGTTTATACTCCTCAAAATTGATTTGCTGAGCATTAGCAAGCACTGCAACGAATGCCGATGCTGCAACAGATAAAAATTTCTTTTTCATTTTAAATCTAATTTTTATAATGAGTAGGTAAAGTTATGAAAAAGTTACACGATGGTGAATTTTTTTCTCTGAATTATTTTAAAGTTTGAAGAACTAAAAAACCATCTCTTTATGGAGAGATGGTTTTTTTGGGTAATATAGATTAAAACTTATTTTCTATATGAGCTGCTTTTAGCAAAAATGGATGGATATCTGTGTTTTTCATAAAAGGTTTCATCATTTCACTACCAGGGCCATACATTGTGAGCTCTACATAGTCTGAGGAGTGGTCCATACTAATCCATCCTACAGAGGTATAATCTTTTTGAATATCAGAAAGCAATTTGAAAGGAAGATGTCTTGGGTTGTAGATGCCATCTTCTTGCTTTGCCGTTTGGTAATAGGAGAGGATTTCTTTGGCTTTTTCATCGGAGATTAAAATTCCTGCATTAGCCTGTGCAATTCTATCTTTTACCGTTTTTATAGAATCTGTAGGGTTGATGCCTTGTAAAATCCATTCATTGGTTTGGGTAAATTTTTGGATGTTATCAAAGTTCTGATCTACATTTTTACCATAGATAAGCCCTGGGTTGGCATTACCGTGGTCGGTAGTAATTACCACCAAGGTATTCCCATCTTTCTTAGCGAAGTCCATTGCTACTTTTACCGCTTCATCAAATGCCAATTGGTCATAGAGCAATGCCGAAATATCATTAGCGTGGGCAGCCCAATCCACCTTTCCAGCTTCTACTTGCATTACAAAACCATTGCGGTGGTCTTTCATTTGGTCTATGGCTTTGGCGGTCATTTCTGCAAGGGTAGGGATGTTTTTTTGAAGCTCTGTATCGCTATTGCGGTCGGCAGAGTAAGGCAAAGCATCTTCATCAAAAGTAGCTAGAAGCGGTTGGTTTTTAGGAGCGGCAATCATTTCCGCTTTTGTTCTGGCTACGGTATAGCCCTTTTTGCGAAACACCTCATACATATCGGTTCCATCTTTTCTTTTAGAGGCATCAAAGTATTGATTTCCTCCTCCCATCATCACATCAAAACCAATTTCGGAGTAGGTTTTAGCAATGTCACTCTGCGAATTTCTGCTTTTAGAGAACACTGAAAACCCTGCTGGTGTAGCGTGGGTAATGGGTACTGTGGTAACGCAGCCTACTTTTTTTCCAGCTTTTTTAAATTTTTGCAGGATAGGTAAGTATTCTTCACCATTAGGGCCTACATTGAGGCTACCATTGTTTACCCGATGTCCACCGCCCCAAGAGGAGCTAGCAGCAGCAGAATCTGTAACGATAGAGTTTAGCGATGCCATATCCATCATCCCGCGTTGCGTGAGGCTATCCTCATAGAGAGAAATCCAATTGGTGGCTTTGCCCAGCTTTCTTTGGCTGTATAAATTAGCCATTACCAGCGTGCCGTTGCTCATTCCATCACTTACCATAAAGATGATGTTTTTGGCCTTTTTACCTTTGAATTCTTCTTTTATTATATTGGCTTTAGCCCCTATAGGAGCGAAAAGAAGTCCACCAAATGCCAGCGAACCGCCTTTCAGAAAATCTCGTCTTTTCATTCAAAAAAAATTTTGTCAAAGGTATTAAAAACTCTATAAACTAAGTGTTAAATATTGTAAATATTGCGTGAATTGCACAACTATCTGAAACTTTAAAAATAAAAGTTGCCCGAGAATGTCGTATAATTGAAAAAAACTCATTTTTTTTTTCAATTATGACACTCTTCAGGCGAAGTAAAAATACAAATAAACCCATAATAAGACAAATTTTAGACCTCATTTCTGTATATATATTTACGGTGTAAATCACTAAGAATCAATCCTGTAAAGTAAAAGTCGCCTATGAAACTCGCGACCAATTGATGGCACTAACTTTCGGACAGCTGAATAAATGTTATACACTATCCATACAAGATGTGGTAAAAGGAGAGGATACTAAGGTGTATCCTAATCCTACTTCTGGTGAGTTTTCTATACCACTACGGCAACAGAGGTTACAGTGGTGAATGCCGTAGGACAGGTGGTGAAAAGCCTTAGCCTAAGCAAAGGGGACAATAAAGTGGACAACTCTGGTCTCTATATAGTGAAAGTAAGAGATAAAACATTTAAAGTATTGAAGAAATAAATTTTGTAAATCATCCCTTACCCTCCTTCAGCCAAGCTGAAGGAGTTTTTTTTGTTAATTTTACTCCAGATTAGGCATTAGCTTTCGACTTCGCTATTAGATTTGCATTTCGTAAATTCAGTTATTATTAATGAAAATAATTTCTGAACAACCAGAGGGAAT
>NZ_JBHMFD010000008.1:0-45924 GCF_042427575.1 Bergeyella porcorum | reverse complement strand
CACTGGTGAACCCTTTGACCCTATCAGAACCAAGAACCTGCACCAATGGAACGCCTGCACTGGTGAACCCTTGACCTCATCAGAACAAAGAGCCTGCACCAATGGAACGCCTGCACTGGTGAAATTTCATTAAAGGTACTGTATTTAGAAAAAAAGCCGTTTTTTTCCAAATAAACAACATAAGGCACAAAAAAACCGCTATTAATAAGCGGTTGAGGTTTTAAAAATTGATTGCTTTTAAATCGTTTTCTATTGTAGCGTCCATTATATGCCCGTAGATTTGGGTCGTTTTTATATCCTTATGCCCAAGCACTTTTTGAACGGTTGTAATATTAGCCCCCTTGTATAGTAAGTATGTAGCGGTTGTATGCCTTGCAGTGTGGAAAGTTATATTTTTATCTATGTTAGTTAATGAAATTAATTCTTTCAATTGTCTATTAATATACTGGTTTGTAAGTGGTCTAAAACATTCAGAACGCCCCAAGTCCCAATACTTCAATATAATTTCATAAGGTTTTCCATTAAATAGGGCGTGTATAGGTATCCTTACCTTTTCTTTGGTTTTTTCCATATTCTTAATAATCCACCTTTTACCCTCCATTGTTACAATATGCTTTTTTCCAGTGAAAAAACATCAGAATAACGAAGACCCGTATATACAGAGAATAAAAACAAATCTTTTACATAATATAGGGGGTCGGTTTCATCTAAAACAAGGCTTTCTATTTCCTCTATTTCGTAGGGAGTTAAATAGGCTTTTTCAGTTTCAACAGCGGTAAATTTAAACTTCCTAAATGGGTATTGTTCCAGTGTTAAATATTCTTTGTTAATGGCTAAATTTACATAGGTTTTTATATTCTTAAAATACTTCCAAATGGTATTGTGTTTTAGAGGTTTTTCAGTTCCTTTTTCTGTAATTCTTATTTTGTTACAAAACGCTTCAAAATCGTGCATAAGTTCAAAATTTATCATATCAAAAGAAATGTTTTTTTTGAACTCATTAAGGCGGTTGAGCGTAGTTAAATGTGCTTGTTTTGTGCGTGTAGTAAGGTTACTGTTTTCTATTTCCACCGCCATAAACTCATTGAATGTACTTATTTTCTTTGCTCCGAAAAGGTTATCTAACATAGAAAGGGCAAAGGGTTTACCGTTGTTAATTTTCTCTAATTCGTAGGCTTCCAAATTGCGGATAAATTCAGCAATGTTTTTATTTAGATTAATGGCGTTGGGGTGGGTGGGTTTGATGGATTGCGTTTTATCGTTCCAGTCTTTTGGCTTAACCTTAATTTTGGTATCAAAAAATTTGCGTTTGCCGTTTAAATAACATTCTATTTGAATAGGTGCAAATCCTTGTTTATCGGTCTTATTTTTGCGGTTGAACCTAATAATATAGCGGGTTTTATTCATTGCTTTAAATCTTTAACCAAAGCAAAGATAAAGCAAAAAAATATAATTTTTGGGTAACAAATGGGTAACAAATGGGTAACAAAATGGCTGAAAAAGATTGAAAATAAACTTTATCAAAAAATACCCTAACTGACTGATTTATAATAAAAAAAGACAAAGATTATAATTAATCTTTGTCAAAAAAGTAGCCCGTAGGGGAATCGAACCCCTCTTGCAAGAATGAAAATCTTGAGTCCTAACCGATAGACGAACGGGCCGCTGTATTGTCATTAAGCCAACTTATTAACGTGCTTAGTTAATTTACTCTTCAAGTTAGCAGCTTTATTCTTATGAATAATGTTTTTCTTAGCTAATTTGTCCAATAAAGAGATAACTTTAGGCAGTTGTTCTGTAGCTGCTTTTCTATCTTCTTCATTTCTTAATACTTTCATAGCTGTTCTAGCAGTCTTATGATAGTATCTGTTACGCAATCTCTTCGCTGCGTTTTGTCTAATTCTCTTTAACGCTGATTTATGATTTGCCATATCTGTTTCTCAATTGTGGGTGCAAAGATATAACTTTTTTTTTACTCTGCAAATTTTTGTTAAACTTTTTTTATTTTTTTTTCAAAAGCTCCTCGTTGAGAGAGGATTTGTAGCCTATAGGGGAATCGAACCCCTGTTGCAAGAATGAAAATCTTGAGTCCTAACCACTAGACGAATAGGCCATTATTTTGGACTGCAAAAATATAAAAAAAAATCTGAAGTCCAAAATATTTTTTCAATTATTTTAATATTTTTTGGATGCTGGTATTCTTAATGCCTTTCTGCTCAAGCTCTTTTTGCAGTGCAATAGCCTCTTCCAAGGTCTTTACATTACCATAAGTGTAGTAGAATACACCATTTTCTTTTTCTCGCACCAATTTATCTTTCAAAGTTTGGATGATATAAGAGTTTCCGTTGAGTTTATTCTTACTAGCCAACACCTCTATGGTATAGTAGCCAGAAGCTAATTTTTGGTTTGGAGTAAATCCTACAGCAAGGGCATTTCTAAAACCAGCGTCTTTTGCCGTTTTTAAGTTTTGATCTCTCACAGATGCCATATTAGTATTGGCGTAATAATATTTGTAAAAGTTACCTTCTTTTATAGTCAAAATGTAATTGAGCCCTTTTAAAGCGGGGTCAGCAGTATTATATTTAGTAGGGGAACTCATCAGTAAAATTCTAAAATCATTTTTTAGTGGTTGCTCTACTGGTTTGGCAGGTTCTACCTTTACTATATTATTGGATTTTCTGTCATAAGCCTTTTTATAGCTTATAATAGCATTGTAAATACTTTCGGATATTTCATTTTGCCCTTTGGAAGAAGAGATATAGCGAGCCTCATCATAGTTGCTCACAAATCCCATTTCTATTAAGACAGAAGGCATTGCATTCATACGGAGTACGTGGAAATTGGCTTGCTTTACCCCTCTGGAGAAACGAAGGTCTTTTTTTTCAAAATTTTCTTCTACAAAGCCCGCCAAGGTTAAACTTGCCTCACGGTATCTGGATTGTTGTATTTTAAGGGCGATGAGCGATTCTGGTGAGGTAGGGTCATAGGATGCAAAAGTTTCCCTATCCTGTGCATCTAGAAAAATCACTTCGTTTTCCGCCTTTGCCACTTCTAGGTTGGTTTGGTTTTGGCTAACCCCCAAGATATAAGTTTCTGTACCGTAGGGAGAAGTCTTTACATTGGCATTAACGTGAATGGAAACAAACAAGTCTGCTTTACTTCTATTAGCAATTTGCGTTCTTTCAGTGAGAGAAGGATAAATATCGGTTTTTCTGGTGTAGATAACTTTGAAATCTTTATCTTTTTCCAGCATTTTCCCTACCTTCAGTGTTACAGCGAGGGTGATATCCTTCTCTGCAATATAACCCAAGTCGGGGTAACTGCGATTGGCTCCGTGGTCGCTTCCACCGTGTCCAGCATCTAATACGATGGTGAATTTTTTCTGCGAGTACACCGTAGTCATTATCAAAGTAAGGAGCAGTGCAAAATATTTCTTCAAAGAATTTGTTTTAATATTCATCATATTATTGAGATAAAATAATTAATTTTGACGCCGATAATGATAACATTGAAACGAATCAAAATCAAGTTCAAAAATAGACTACAAATTTTAATTATCCTAATTTTTAACAATTTTTTAGCAGTTTTTTATGCTCAAGAGTTGCCTAAAAATGAGAGGATTGTTACTCCTATAGCTACTAAAGACACTTTGGTATCCAAACCAGAATCGCTGCAAGATGTGGTAAATGCTTCCGCAGATAATATCAGAAATGATGTCCCGAAGCGAATGACTTACCTCAATAAAAATGCATCTATCCAATATCAGGATATGAAAATTAATGCAGATTATATTTCCGTAGATTGGAATACTGGGGAAGTGTTTGCCAGAGGGAAACTCAATGAGGCGGGGAGAGTAATAGAGCGTGTAATAACAGAGCAAGGCGGTAAAAAATACGAGACAGACCATTTTAATTTCAATTTCAAATCTCGTAGAGCTATTGCGTATAACGCCAGAACCGAAGAGAGTGAAGGGGTAATTGTAGCAGAAAAAACGAAAAAAGTAAATGACTCGGTATTTTTTATGCGGCGTGGAAAATACACTACCGATGAGTATTTCCTAAATAAGAAAGATACCATCGCAGATTATTATCTTCTTGCACCCAATATCAAACTTATCAAAGGTAAAAAATCCCAAGTGATTACGGGACCTATCCAGATGTATATAGAGAGCGTGCCTACACCACTGGCTTTGCCTTTCGGAATTTTGCCTTTTTCAGATAAACGAAGTGCGGGTATCTTGATTCCGAGTTTCGGGGAAAACCAATCGGTAGGGTTTTTCCTCAATGGTTTGGGATATTACCAGCCCATTGGAGAGCATTTTGATGTAAAGTTAATGGTAGATTTTTTTACCAAAGGAAGTTGGAACCTAAGACCTGAGGTTAATTATCGTAAAAATTACCGTTATAGTGGTAGCTTCACTTCAGAGATTGGAAATACTGTGCGAGGCATCAGAGGATTGAGCGATTATTCCAAGTCTTCTACTTATAGAATAGGCTGGAGACACCAGCAAGATCCTAAAGCTAATCCTTACTTTAATTTCTCAGCTTCGGTAGATATTGTGAGTAATCGTTTTTATAATAATACCGTCAATAATAGCCATATTTTTAATCAAAATGTGCTCAATACCCAGCAAAACTCTACGGTGAGTGTTACCAAGAGGTTCTTAACCTTACCTATTACCGTAACGGGAACGGCATCTTATTCACAAAATTTCGCAGATGGAACGGTTAATTTAAGATTACCTCAGATGAATGTTGCCATCAATCAGTTTTATCTATTTAAGCCAAGAGATGGTGTTACCCGACAAGGGCTGATAGAAAATATTGTGGTGAATACGGGGTTTAATTTTTCTAACTTCGTGAATCAAGTAAAGCAAGAGGATATGTTCAAAGCCCAGATGTGGCGAGATATGCAAACGGGACTCCAAAACAACCTCTCTGTTTCTACCAATACCACTATTGCAAAATATTTTACCTTATCACTCTCGGCTCAGGCTAATAATGTCTTAACCAATAAAACCCTTACCCGCTTTTACGATGTCGTCAATGGAAGGGAAGAAAATGTTTATAACAAAAAAATAGCTGGATTCTCCACCTTCAGCACCAGTGCCAGTTTGCAAACCACATTGTACGGAATGCTCAATTTTAAGAAAGGAAGCACAATAGAGAAAATAAGACATATGGTGATTCCAAGCATTGGATTTACCTATCAACCAGACTTTGGAGACCCAAGCTGGGGATATTATAGAAGATATTACAATGCTACGGGAGCTTTAACACCGTATTCTATTTTTGATGGAGGAATTTTCGGCTCGCCAAGTTCGGGAATGGTAGGAGCAATGACCTACAGCATTGGCAACAATATCGAGATGAAAGTAAGGTCTAAGACCGATTCTACTGGCGTGAAAAAAATAAAACTTTTTGAAAGTCTTAACATTTCTGGTGGATACAATTTCGCTGCAGCTCAACATAAATGGAGTATGATTAATGTCAGTGGGCAGACTTCTTTCTTGGAAGGAAAAGTGAACCTCAATTCCAGCTTGGTGATAGACCCTTATAAAATGGAGTATAATGCACAAGGTATTGGAAGTAGAACCGAAAAATTTGGACATTTTAATGTTCAAGGGTTCAATGTTCAGTTTTCTGTCCCTCTGAGCGATGCTTTGCTGGGCAAGAAAGACAAGAAAAAAATAGAAGAACGATACAATACCAAGGGCGAAATACGAAATGAAAACTATTATTTTGATGACGACCATTATGCTCGGTTTTCACAACCTTGGACATTGAATGTAAATGCCAACTATGCCTATACCAAAGGAACAACCCGATTTGGAAATCGTGTAGCGTCCATTGGTCTAGATGGCTCACTGAAGTTGACACCCTATTGGAATATCAATGGAAGTACGCACTATGATGTAGTTACAGGAAAGCTAGCGTACACCAGAGTAGGGTTTCATAGAGACCAAAGAAGCTTTGTGATTGATTTCAACTGGGTACCATTCGGGCAATATAAAGTATATGATTTCTACATTGGCATCAAAGCTAATATCCTAAAAGATGCCTTGAAGTATCGTGATAGAAACTTTACCGACCCTACCGCGAAATTTTAATATCCAAAAACATAATATTATATTTGCAAGCACTAAAAAGTAATTTATAATGAAAGAAATTATTTCTACGCCCAATGCTCCTGCTGCTATAGGACCTTATGCACAGGCCAATTTGATTAATGGAGTGTTGTATATCTCTGGGCAAATTCCCGTAGAGCCAGAGACGGGCAAAGTGGTAGAAGGTGTGGAAAAGGCCACGCATCAAGTAATGCAAAACCTTCAAGCGGTGCTTCAAGCAGCGGGAATGACTTTCAAGAATGTGGTAAAATCTACCATTTTCCTTAAAGATATGGAAGATTTCAGCATCGTGAATGAAGTGTATGCATCTTATTTAGAAGCAGATTTTCTTCCTGCAAGAGAAACCGTGCAAGTGTCTTGTTTGCCAAAGAATGTGGAAGTAGAAATATCAATGATTGCACATCAATTCTAATAAAGTTAGATGAATTTTCTAAGAAATACATTGGGGGTTATTGTAGGCTTAGCTGTGGCAGGGCTTACCATTTCGCTTGGGGTTCGCATCAATCCCGAATGGATTACTTATGAACATTTTTCACCATTTCAGAATTGGGAAAACTTCCTTTTCACGATGAGGGACAATGATAGTTTTTTTGCCTTCTTGCTGTTTCTCTCTGGGGTATCGGCTACGGTAGGAGGCGTGGCTACGGCAATCATTGTAAAAGAGGCCAAGGTGGCCTATGCTATTTTGATAGGTTTTATTCTGTTATTTGTAGCGATGTTAGATGTTATCATTTTCCCTTACCATCCTACTTTTTACAAGATATGCATTTATCTCACCTTTTTTCCATTCTCTTGGGTAGGAGGAAAAATAACCGAAATACTCTACGAAAGAAAACGAAGGCAACACCGTTAAAAACGAAAAACCGAGGGCATTCTATAGTGAATGTCCTTTTTTATTCTCTAGATTTTCTTTTTATCGATGAGAACAAGTATCTCCTTTTTTTTATAAATTAGGAATAGTATAAAGATTTGTTAATTAGCTTCATATGACGATGTCCTCTTTGTAGGATAAACGATATTTTGTATATTTGAATTCATAAATGGTATATTAGAACTTTCTCTGTTGAGGAACTTGTTTATACATTTGAAATACAGTTAAAGGATAGAAATAAGTCGTTGACTACGACAATATAAAAAAAGTTGCAGTCCATTTTACAATGTGGTTAATCCTTAAAAAATATAAAAACTAACAATGAATGTAACTGGTATTGAGTTCTTTGATGATTTAATTGAAATCCACAATGAACAGAATAGCATAGCGGATAAATATCCTAAACTTCGTTCCTTGCTCGAAAGAGTTTGTAGAGATTTGACAGTGAACGAAAATATACAGTTTTCAAATCTATTTTCACTGCTTAACTATGTCTGTGAAAAAACAGAACTTGATAGGCAAAAAACCTTTCGAATAAATACTTTGCGCATTAACGCTAACAAAGTTTTACACGCTGACTTCAAGCCAACACAAGAAGATTATTTACATAATTTGAAAGCGTTATGCAATGCTTTAAGCCATTTTTACAGTATTGACATTCCAAAATCGCTGTCGGCCATATTGCCTAAAACCGAAATTTATAAACCTAAACAGAGAGAAGGTAAAAAATATGATCGAATCAGAATAGAAGTTTCATCAGTAGATGAACAATACATTTACGCTTTTGATGAGGAAAACGCTACGGAAGAACCAATAAAAGTAAAACACCATATTTTCGGAATCAACGATGCTTTTAATTCTACAATTGAGAATCTTTGGAAGGGATGCCAAGTTAACCTTATCGATGTAACCGTTGATGAACAGGGAATTTATTTGCCTGATTTAATCATTCTTGAACCGGATTATCTTTTAGATGTTAGTTCTTTGGCTGAATGTATGAAAGATTATGGAAGACATCCTTTGAACTTCGTCCAAAGCAAGTTTGAACCGTCAAAAAACACCAAACATATTTTGCTGGGTAATATTGCTAACTTGTTTCTTGACGAGTTTGTCAACGAAAAACCAGCAGCTCCAGTAGTCTATAATGATGCTATAAAAAAAGCATTTAAAGCCGCACCTTTTGAATTTTCAACTTGTGAAGAAATAGACTCAAATTTTTTCCAAGATACACAAATTCAATTTCAGAATATAAAGAATGTTGTAAGCAATATTTTTCCTGAAAAAAAAATAGATAGAGAAAATGCACTTATAGAGCCAAATTTCATTTGTGAACATTTAGGTGTTCAAGGACGACTTGATTTTTTGCAATTACAATCCAAAGATGAGAAAAAAGTTGTGATAGAATTAAAATCAGGAAAAGCACCCTACCCTGAAACGGATATAGAACTTATTGGCCTAAATCACAGAAGTCAAGCATTTATTTATCAGATTATTATTCAAAAGGTTTTGGGTGTACGGTTTAAGGATTTGAATACTTTTATTTTATATTCAAAATATACAGATTCTAAAGCAAATCTTCGTTTATCTATTCCTTTTATGGCTGCGATAAAAGAAATAATGAATATTCGTAATTTGATTGTTGCTAATGAAAGAAGTATTGCAAGTGACAACATAGGAACGAAAACCCAAAGTATAATCAATAATATTAAACCTAAAACATTAATCACAAATAGAAATGTTAATCAAAATTTTCTTAACCGTTTCATTATTCCTCAGATAAATCATTTCAAATCGTTTTTTGAAGAAGCGAGAGAACTGGAGCTTGAATACTTTCACAGCTTCTATTCTTTTGTTACCAAAGAACATTATATTTCAAAAGTGGGTGAAGCAGAATATAATAGTACGAAAGGTATCTCTTCACTTTGGCTTTCTTCACTAGAAGAAAAAATAGAATCGGGTGAAATATTAATAGATTTGTCTATTGCTGAAAATCTGACCGAAACAGATTTGCGAACTATTAAACTAAAAATTCCAACTTATCAACACGATTTTTTACCAAATTTCAGACAGGGCGATGTTGTCATTTTATATGAAAGAAATAATCCAAAAGATAATGTAACGAATAAACAAATTTTTAAAGGTTCTATCCAAGAAATTACACCAACAGAAATCACAATACGCGTTCGTTATAAACAACGAAATCAATCTGTATTGCCACAAAGTAGTAAATATGCGGTTGAACACGATTTTTTAGACTCAGCATACAGCTCAATGTATCGTGGATTGTATGCTTTTTTACAAGCTAATCAAGATAGAAAGGATTTGTTACTTAATCAACGACAACCTTTGCAGGATAACAGCTTATATTTGGTAAACAAATATATTTCCGAAGAAATAGATAATATCGTTTTAAGGGCTAAACAAGCCAAAGATTATTACTTACTGATTGGTCCTCCTGGAACGGGAAAAACTTCAATCGCTTTAAAATCAATGGTTGAAGAATTTTACAGTGAGCCAACTAATAATATTTTATTACTTTCTTATACTAATCGTGCTGTTGATGAAATCTGTGACGCATTGAACAATGTAAAAGGTAAACCTCCCTATATCAGAATTGGTTCTGAATTGTCTTGCGAAAAAAGACACAGAGAAAGGTTACTTGAAAAAGTTATTGAACATTGCGAAAAAAGAGATGAAGTAAAAGCTAAAATTCAAGAGTGTAGAATTTTTGTTGGGACTGTTGCTTCAGTTTCAAATAAAACTGAACTTTTTAAACTCAAACATTTTCAAATTGCTATAATTGATGAAGCATCACAAATTTTAGAGCCTAGTCTTATTGGAATTTTATCGGCAAAAAATGTAAATGGTGGCAATGCTATTGATAAATTTATTTTAATAGGCGACCACAAGCAGTTGCCTGCAGTTGTTTTACAAAGTGAAGAAGCATCAAAAGTCACCAGCCAAGCATTAAATCAAATTGGTTTAACCAATAGAAGAAATTCACTATTTGAGCGACTTTACAATTTACACAAAACAGATAAAAAATCTTCGGTCTGGGGAATGTTATACAAACAAGGTAGAATGCATCCTGACATTGCATTGTTTCCTAATTACTCTTTTTATAGCAATCAACTGAGAGTTGTTCCTACTACTCACCAGAATACAGATTTGGAATACAGAAGTTTTGAAAATGAAAATCCTTTTCAAAAGCTAATCGCTACAAAACGACTGGCATTTATTTCATCAGAAAAACATAAGGCAGACAAAACTAGTAAAACTAATACTTATGAGGCGAAAATCATAAAAGAACTCGTAAAACAAATTTATCATTTGTATAGAACTAATAATCTCAACTTTTCATCAGTTGATACAATCGGGATTATCACACCTTATAGAAGTCAGATTGCATTGATAAAAAAAGAGATTCATACTTTAGAGATTCCCGAGCTCAATAATATCACGATTGATACAGTCGAACGTTTTCAAGGTTCACAGCGAGATATTATTATTTATTCGTTCAGTATTAATGAATATTATCAGTTGGATTTTTTAGCCAACAACATTGAAGATGAAGGGCAAATTATCGATAGAAAATTAAATGTTGCTATTACAAGGGCAAAAAAACAATTATTTGTAGTTGGAAACCCATCCATACTTTCGAATAATCTAATCTATTATCGTTTCATCGAATTTATTCGTTCAAAATCGGGCTATATCAAAGAACATCCAGAAGAATTTTTAAAAGGTAATTTTAATGTAGAAGAACCCGATACAGATATTGAGATAGGAGGAAGTGTTTACGAGCCTGAACAAAACTTTGTTTCGGTATTTGATAAAATAGTAATACAGCAGATAAAAGAAGATAGCAGAACTCAGTATCCCAATATTTTGTATGGACACACCAATGATTATATCCGAAACAATATAATTGAATACGGTAGAGCAAATTTTGATCAGGCAACGCTGGAGCATAGCCCTGAAGAAAAAGTGAATTTATACTGTTACTATAATATGCGAAAGCATTATTTTAGCTCTTTGGCAATTTACAAGAGCTTTAAAGATTTTTTTAAAATTACTTTTGCAAATAGCAATAATCGTATTGTTTTTATAGATTTTGGTTGCGGCCCTTTGACATCGGGACTAGCTTTTCAACAAAGTTTTGTTTCAATTCCCAATTTTCATTTTGATTATATAGGGATTGATATTTCAACAGCAATGCTGAACAAAGCAAGAGAATTTTCAGAGTCAGAGCTTTTCAACCGCGATACAAAATTCCAGTTTGTAAAATCGTTAAATGAAATCTCAAAAAATTATTGGGAAAGCGTATTTACATTTTCAAATACAGTTATTCTTAATTTTTCATATTTATTTGGAAATCTTTCTAAAGATGATGCATCGAGAATTGCATTGAAAATCAATACTCTTCTTGATGAATACCCACTGAATAAATTTGTTTTAGTTTTTCAAAATTCAGCAATGGAAAAACGAAATAGAAGTTATACTATTTTTAAAAAGTTAGTTCCGCGTTTACAGAGTGTAACGGAGCACGCAAAAACGGAAAGAGTTGTTTATAGAAATGCTGTAATGAGCAAATTTGATAAGTCAGAAGATGTTTACTACGAATTATTAAGTAATTAGATAATGGTACAAGATTTATTTGGATATAACAAGTCAGACAAGGAGGTTACTTTGGAGAATGCTCAACAAATTGAGGGTTTAAAGATTTTATTTGATTTTATAAGCAAAGACGAAGAAAAAGAATTGCTCAATAACATTGATCAATCAGAATGGCTTACGGATTTAAAAAGACGGGTTCAACATTATGGTTACAAATACGATTACAAAGCAAGGCGGATAGACCAATCGTTTTTTATTGGCGAAATACCAATGTGGATGAAATTTTTATTGGATAGATTACAACAGCAAAATATAATTGATTTTGTTCCTGACCAAGCGATAATAAACGAATATATAAACGATCAAGGAATTGCTGCACACATTGATTGCGAACCCTGTTTTGGCGATACAATAATTTCAATTTCATTAGGTGGGCAATGTGTAATGAATTTTCAAAAAAAACAATCGAGCCCTGAACAAGAGAAAATTCCGTTATTAATCACTCCCCATACGCTAATTGTAATGACGGGAAAGTCAAGGTATGATTGGTATCACGGAATTGTAGGACGAAAATCTGACAAATTTAATGGACAGACTTATAAACGACAAAGACGAGTTTCAATAACATTTAGAAAAGTAATAATTGACGATAAATAGCCAATGCTTGATATATACAATTTCTCGCAAAGAGTATTACACCAATTAACCCCTACTATTTTGCTTATTTTTGAATATTTGTATACGAAAAAAAGAAGAATCGAGATAAAAGAAAGTCCTCTAACTCGAAGAAATCAAAGTGACAATGATAGACAACGCCGCTTTCCACAGCGTCAAAGACTTCGATATTCCTCCCAATATTGCACCGATAAATATTCCACCATACAGTCCAGAATTGAATCCCTGTGAACAAGTTTGGCAATACATAAAAAAACGCTTTAAAAACAAGACTTTTGAAAATATGGAGCTTCTCAAAGAATGGCTCTACGAAACCTTAAACGCTATCGATAATCAAAAAGTAAAATCCATCACTTCTAATCATCATTACCTTAAAATATTTACGACTATTTTTATGGTTTAAGTGGTATAATTTACTTCCTAAAAAACAAAAAATGCTACTCCCTAATGAGAGTAGCATTTTCTATTAATTCAAACTTTCAGAAATTATTCTTCAGTTTTTTCTTCAGCAGCTTCAGCCTTTGGCTCTTCTGCTTTCACTTCTTCCTTAGCTTCTACAGGAGCTGCTTCTGCTTTTTTAGCACCGCCTCTTCTGCTTCTTCTAGTCGCTTTTTTCTCTTCAGCATTAGGATTGTAGATGTCATTAAAATCTACCAACTCTATCATCGCCATATCTGCTGAATCACCCAATCTGAATCCAGTTTTGATGATTCTAGTGTATCCACCATTTCTCTCAGCGATTTTTGGTGCGATGGTTCTGAAAAGTTCAGTTACAGCCTCTTTGCTTTGTAGGTAAGAGAAAACTGTTCTTCTATTGTGAGTTGTATCGTCTTTTGCTTTAGTTAAAAGAGGTTCCACATATACTCTCAAAGCTTTTGCTTTAGCTACAGTGGTATTGATTCTTTTATGCTCAATAAGAGAACAAGCCATATTAGAAAGCATTGCCTTTCTGTGAGGCGCTGTTCTTCCTAAGTGATTAAATTTTTTACCGTGTCTCATTGTTAATTATTTATCAGCATCTAGTTTATACTTTGCAACGTCAAAACCGAAGTTAAGACCTTTTGAATGCACTAATTCTTCTAATTCTGTTAAAGATTTCTTACCGAAATTTCTAAATTTCATCAAATCAGACTTACTGTAAGAAACAAGTTCTCCAAGAGTTTCTACTTCAGCCGCTTTCAAACAGTTTAGAGCTCTTACAGATAAATCCATATCTGCCAATTTGGACTTCAATAGTTGTCTTGTATGTAATGTTTCTTCATCGTATTGGATGGACGCTTTCACCGCTTCTGTTTCAAGAGTAATTCTTTCATCAGAGAACAGCATAAAGTGATAGATCAAAATCTTAGAAGCTTCAGTAAGAGCATTCTGAGGTGTAATAGATCCATCAGTTTCGATATCTAATACCAATTTTTCGTAGTCTGTTTTTTGCTCTACACGGTAGTTTTCAATCGAGTATTGAACTTTCTTAATTGGCGTAAAGATAGAATCAATAGCGATGGTACCGATAGGGGCATTGTGAGATTTGTTTTGATCAGAAGGCACATAGCCTCTACCTTTGTCGATATTGAAAGTAATTTCAAAATTGACATCTGTTGTCATATTACAAATCACCAAATCTGGATTTAGCACTTCAAAACCTGCCATTGTTTTACCTAAATCACCGGCAGTTACTTGGGTTTGTCCAGAAACTTTAGCCACTACTTGTTCCGCAGCTTGATTTTCTACTTTTGCTTTAAGACGCAATTGCTTTAAATTCAGAATGATTTCGGTAACATCCTCTACCACTCCTGGAATTGTTGAAAACTCGTGCTCTACACCTTCAATTTTGATAGATGAAATAGCATATCCTTCAAGAGAAGAAAGCAACACTCTCCTCAAAGCATTACCGATGGTAAGCCCGAATCCTGGTTCTAAAGGTCTGAACTCAAATTGACCTTTAAAATCGTCGGAATTCAAAAGGATTACTTTATCGGGTTTTATGAATTGTAAAATTGCCATATTATTGTTGGGTTGAGCAAAAAATATTTAATGATTATTTGTTGTAAAGTTCTACGATAAGTTGTTCCTTGATATCTTCAGGAATCTGAATTCTCTCAGGAGCAGAAAGGAAAGTTCCTTCTTTTTTCTCATCGTTGAACTGCAACCACTCGTAGCTTGATTTAGAAGCCAATGCATCAGTGATTACTTCAAGAGATTTTGATTTTTCTCTTACAGCGATTACATCACCAGCTTTAAGGAGGTAAGATGGGATATTTACCACCTCTCCGTTTACTGTAATGTGTCTGTGAGAAACCAACTGTCTAGCAGCAGCTCTTGTTTTTGCAAATCCTAGTCTGTACACTACATTATCTAGTCTTGATTCGCAAAGTTGCAAAAGTACTTCACCAGTTACCCCTTTAGTTCTTGTTGCCTTATCGAAAAGATTAGCAAATTGTCTTTCCAAAATACCATAGGTGTATTTTGCTTTTTGCTTTTCAGCAAGCTGAATTGCATATTCAGAACGCTTTGCACCTCTTCTCTTATTTGGGCCGTGTTGTCCTGGTGGTTGGTTTTTTCTTCTTTCGAAGCTCTTATCATCTCCGTAGATTGCTGCACCGAATTTTCTAGCAATCTTAGTTTTAGGTCCAATATATCTAGCCATTATTTTTGGGTTTTAGATTTTAGATTTTAGATTAAAAAATGGATTCATTTCAAAGTCTAAAATTTAAAATTTCAGATTATACTCTTCTTCTTTTTGGTGGTCTACATCCGTTGTGTGGCATAGGTGTCACATCAACGATTTCACTTACTTCAATTCCTGAATTGTGAATAGATCTGATGGCAGATTCTCTACCTTGTCCAGGTCCTTTTACAAACACCTTCACTCTTCTAAGCCCAGCTTCGTAAGCTACAGCAGCACAATTTTCTGCTGCCATCTGAGCTGCGAATGGAGTATTTTTCTTAGAGCCTCTAAAGCCCATTTTACCCGCTGATGACCAAGAGATAACCTCTCCGTTTTTATTCGTTAAAGAAATAATAATATTATTGAAAGAAGCTTGGATATGTGCTTCACCAATTGCTTCTACTTTTACTTTTCTTTTCTTAACTACTTTAGTTTGTTTTGCCATAATTAATTCTAAAGATTATTTACTTGCTTTTTTCTTGTTAGCAACAGTTTTTCTTCTTCCTTTACGGGTTCTAGAATTATTCTTAGTTCTTTGGCCTCTTAAAGGTAATCCCAGTCTGTGACGTATTCCTCGTTGGCATCCAATGTCCATCAATCGCTTGATGTTCAATTGCACTTCAGAACGCAATTCACCTTCTACTTTAATGTTTTCAGTGATGTAGTTTCTGATTGCAGCCAATTCATCGTCATTCCATTCGTTGACTTTCTTGTCCTTGCTGATACCGGCAGCTTCTAAAATTTTAGATGCAGTACTTCTACCGATTCCGTAGATGTAAGTAAGACCGATAACGCCTCTTTTGTTTTTTGGTAAATCAATACCTGAAATTCTCGCCATAATTTAATTTTAGCCTTGTCTTTGTTTAAATTTTGGGTTCTTCTTGTTGATTACAAATAATACGCCTTTACGACGAACGATTTTGCAATCAGCACTTCTTTTCTTAATCGATGCTCTAACTTTCATTTGTTTGAATTTATTTTTTCCGCGTAGCAAGCTCACCTTAGAGGTGTGTTGCTATTGCATTAGGCTTCAAACATTGCTGTTTGAAGCTTTTGGTTAATATCTAAAAGTGATTCTACCTTTGGATAAATCATAAGGAGACATCTCTAGCCTTACCTTATCCCCTGGTAACAATTTGATGTAATGCATTCTCATTTTACCAGAGATATGAGCAATCAAAACGTGCCCATTCTCTAGCTCTACACGAAACATAGCGTTGGATAATGCTTCCACTATCACGCCGTCTTGTTCAATATGTTTTTGTTTTGCCATTTAAATTATTAAAAATTAGATGTTCTTGATAATTTAGACTGCATCAAGCCATCATAATGGTGGTTCAACAGATAAGTATTGATTTGCTGCACTGTATCTAGGATAACTCCCACCATAATTAATAGTGAAGTCCCCCCGAAAAAGAGTGCAAATCGATCTGTTTCCACCAGCGTTCCATACACTAATGCAGGAAGGACTGCAAAGATAGCTAAAAATATTGAACCCGGCAAAGTAATTTTTGAAAGAATACCATCCAGATAATCAGCGGTTTCCTTTCCAGGTCTTACTTTTGGTATCAAACCACCGTTCCTTTTCAGGTCGTCAGCCATTTGATTTACCGGAATTGTGATTGCAGTGTAGAAGAATGTAAATACAATAATCAATAGTGCAAACAATACATTGTATTGCCAGCTGAAAACATTTTTAAAACCTGCTAAAAATGTATTAGACTCATCCACTTTTGTTAACAAACCAGGTACAAACATCAATGCTTGGGCGAAGATAATAGGCATTACCCCTGCGGCATTTACCTTTAGAGGAATCCATTGTCTTGCTCCTTGCATCAAGTTTCTATTAACACCGCCTCTCGCTTGTGCTCTGCTTACATACTGGATAGGAATTTTTCTTACAGCTACTGAAAGTAAAATCCCTAAAAGGATAACCAGCATCCAGAATAATACTTCTAATAGTACCATAATGGTTCCTGCTCCTCCCTTACCGGTCTGCGTAGCCACTTCCTGAACAAACGCCGAAGGAAGGTCTGCCAAAATCCCCACCATAATCAAGATGGAAATTCCGTTTCCAATCCCCTTATCGGTAATCTTCTCTCCCATCCACATCGCGAAAACTGAACCAGCTACCAAGATGATAATACTTGGCAACCAAAACATCACAGATTCTGGATGTACATAATAAGCCGATTGGAATTGCCCATAAGGCAAGAACATCTGCGTAATAGAGGTGAGGTAAGATGGTGCTTGCACCAAACAAACCACAATGGTAAGCCATCTGGTGATTTGGTTCAAGGTATTTCTACCACTTTGCCCGTCTTTTTGTAGCTTTTGGAGATATGGTATTGCCATTCCCATCAGCTGCACAATGATAGAGGCAGAGATGTAAGGCATAATCCCCAATGCCATAATAGACGCACGGCTGAATGCACCTCCTGTAAAAGAAGAAAGCAAACCAAGAAGCCCAGCTCCTTGTTTGCTACCTCCCTGGTCTTTGTAAAGCTCCAAAAGATTCCCTACCTCTGCCATATTGATGGCAGGTAGGGAAATATAAGATGCGAATCTATACACTAAGATCATCCCTAAGGTGAAAAGTATTTTCTCTCTTAACTCCTTAAGACTCCAAATGTTTTTTAATGTCTGTATAAATTCTTTCATTTCTTAAATAAAGATTATAGAGTAACTGCTTTACCTCCTGCTTTAGAGATCAATTCTTCAGCAGATTTTGTGAATTTATCTGCAGAGATAGAAACAGCAGATTTTAGCTCTCCTCTACCTAAGATTTTCACAAGGTCATTTTTAGATGCCAATCCATTCGCTACCAATACTTCCTTAGTGATATCACCTTGGATAGATTTAGTATCGATAAGTGTTTGGATAGTATCCAGATTAATTCCTCTAAATTCTTTTCTGTTCACATTATTGAAACCGAATTTAGGCAATCTTCTTTGAAGTGGCATTTGTCCTCCTTCAAAACCAATTTTCTGAGCGTAACCAGATCTTGATTTCTGACCTTTATGCCCTTTTGTGGAAGTACCGCCTTTTCCGCTTCCTTGTCCTCTACCAATTCTCTTAGAATTGTGAGTAGAACCTGATGCTGGCTGTATGTTATTTAATTTCATTGTTTTTAGATTTAGGATATTAGATTTTAGAGGTTAGAAAAAGGAAACTTAGAATTTTCTAATGTAGCTCCCTTTTCTAACGGTCTAATCTCTATATAAATTTACTTCTGAACTTCTACTAAATGTCTTACCGTAGCTACCATTCCTAAGATGGAAGGTGTAGCTTCGTGCTCTACAACTTGGTGTAACTTCTTTAAACCTAAAGCTTCAAGGGTCAACTTTTGATTTTTAGTTCTACCAATAGCACTTCTTACTTGTTTGATTTTAATTGTTGCCATTTTCCTTAAAAACTTTATTAGTGTTTAAATACTTTATCTAATGATACACCTCTCATTCTTGCGATTTCCTCAGGAGTTCTGATATCCAACAACGCTTTGAAAGTAGCTTTCACCATATTGTGTGGGTTAGAAGATCCTTTAGATTTTGTAAGAATATCTTTGATACCAGCAGATTCTACTACGATACGCACCGTGTTACCAGCGATAACCCCGGTACCGTGAGATGCAGGTCTCATAAAGATATCTGCTCCACCGAATCTTGCAGAAGTTTCGTGATAGATGGTTCCATCTTTAGTTACTGGAACTCTTACTAAGTTTTTCTTTGCATCTTCTACCGCCTTAGAGATAGCAGTTGCAACTTCCTTAGATTTTCCTAAACCATAACCAATAACGCCAGCCTCGTCACCTACAACTACGATTGCAGAAAACCCGAATGCACGTCCACCTTTGGTTACTTTAGTTACTCTGTTTACAGCTACGAGACGATCTTTAAGCTCTAATCCTCCCGGTTTTACTTTTTCGATATTATCTAGTCCTAACATTGTTATCCGAAATTTTTATGATTAGAATTTAAGTCCGCCTTCTCTCGCACCATCTGCTAGAGCTTTCACTCTACCGTGGTAAACGAATCCGTTTCTGTCGAACACTACACTTTCAATACCTGCAGCTTTAGCTTTTTCAGCGATAGCTTTACCTACTTCAGTAGAGATTTCTACTTTAGTACCTTTTGCGTTAAGCGTTCTAGAAGAAGCTGATGCAAGTGTTTTACCTTCTTTATCATCGATTAACTGAGCGTAAATTTCCTTATTACTCTTGTATACAGATAATCTTGGCAATTCAGCAGAGCCAGAGATTTTTCCTCTTACTCTTCTCTTAATTCTGTTTCTTTTTTCTAATTTATTCAGTGCCATTTTCTTAAAATTTATTAAGCAGATTTACCAGCTTTACGTCTCACATTTTCACCAACGAATCTAATACCTTTTCCTTTGTATGGTTCAGGTTTTCTGAATGAACGGATTTTTGCCGTTACCATCCCAAGAAGTTGCTTATCGTGTGAAGATAGAGTAATAATTGGGTTTTTACCTTTTTCAGTCAATGTATCTACTTTGATTTCCTGTGGAAGTTCTAGTACGATACCGTGAGAGAATCCTAAAGCCAACTCAAGTTTTTGCCCTGAGTGTGAAGCTCTATAACCTACCCCCACTAATTCGAGTTTCTTTTCGAAGCCTTCAGAAGTACCTACCACCATATTGTTAATAAGGGCTCTGTACAATCCGTGAAGGGCTTTGTGTTGTTTAGAATCAGATGGGCGATTTACGGTAAGCTCGCCATCTTTCTGCTCTAAAGTAATTCCACCAGTAAGCTCTTGAGTAAGCTCTCCTTTAGGTCCTTTTACTGTAACGATGTTATCTTGTTCAGTAACGGTAACTCCTGCTGGAATTGTGATAATTGCTTTACCAATTCTTGACATTTTCCTTTTTTTAAAAATTAATATACATAGCAGATTACTTCACCGCCTACATTTTCATTTTTGGCTTGCTTACCAGTCATTACTCCCTTAGAAGTAGAGATGATAGCGATACCTAAACCGTTAAGAACTCTTGGAAGTTCTGCAGAGCCAGCGTAGTATCTCAAACCTGGACGAGAAGCTCTCTGGATAGATTTGATGGCTGGTTTGCCAGTTTTTTTGTCGTACTTCAAAGCGATTTTGATATTCCCTTGAACCGAGTTATCCTCAAACTTATAGTTGGTGATGTACCCTTGGTCGAAAAGAATTTTCGTAATCTCCTTTTTGATTTTCGATGCAGGAATTTCCACCACTTTGTGGCCTGCGCTTTGTGCGTTCCTTACTCTTGTTAGGAAATCTGAAATTGGATCTGTTACCATTTTTCTTGTTTTGTTATTATTGGTTAGTGATAAACAGTATTTGAAAAGCTATAAGCTGTAGGCAGTATGCATTCAGCCTATTGCTTACGGCTTATAGCATAATCAAACTTGATTATCTTGATTTGTAAAAAATTATTACCAACTTGCTTTTTTAACTCCTGGGATAAGCCCTGCGTTTGCCATTTCACGGAAAGTTACTCTGGAAATACCGAAGGTTCTCATATATCCTCTTGGTCTTCCTGTAAGTTTACATCTGTTGTGAAGTCTTACAGGTGAAGCGTTTTTAGGTAGTTTTTGCAATGCTTCATAATCACCAGCTTCTTTCAAAGCTTTTCTTTTCTCAGCATATTTAGCAACCATTGCTTCTCTTTTGCGCTCACGCGCTTTCATTGATTCTTTTGCCATTCTTAGTTCTTTTTAAATGGTAAACCGAAGTGAGTTAATAATGCTTTAGCTTCTTTATCTGTTTTTGCAGTTGTAACGAAAGTGATGTCCATCCCTTGGATTTTTTTCACTTTATCGATTACGATTTCTGGGAAGATGATTTGCTCGGTAATACCAAGGTTGTAGTTTCCTCTTCCATCGAAGCCGTCTGCCTTAATTCCTGAGAAATCTCTGATTCGTGGCAATGCAGAAGATGTTAATCTATCTAAGAACTCGTACATTTTGTCTGCTCTTAGGGTAACTCTTGCACCTACTGGCATACCTTTTCTCAATTTGAAAGCTGCTTCGTCTTTTTTAGATAAAGTACCTACTGCTTTTTGCCCAGTGATTGCTGTTAATTCTTCCACTGCATAATCTACGATTTTTTTATCCTGAGTAGCAGCTCCCAATCCTTGAGATACAACGATTTTTTCCAATTTAGGTACCTGCATTACAGATTTGTACCCAAATTCTTCCATCATTGCAGGAACAATTTTTTCTTTATATAGTTTTTTAGGTCTTGCTATAAATTCCATAGTCATTTACAAATTATAAAGTTTCACCGGTTGTTTTAGCAACTCTTACTTTCTTATCACCTTCTACTTTGTATCCTACTTTAGTTGCTTTACCGTTTTTGTCTAATAATGCAACATTAGAGATATTAATAGAAGCTTCTTTCTCTACGATACCACCTTGAGGGTTAGCAGCTGAAGGCTTCACGTGTTTTTTCACCACATTTACACCAGCTACGATAACTCTTGGGTCTTTTCCTTCTTTCTTGATTACTTGAAGCACTTCCCCTTTAGTACCTTTATTTTTACCGGTAGTAACGATTACGTTATCCCCTCTTTTAATTTTAACTTTTGTCATTGTCTTAAAAATTTAAAAATATTAAAGTACTTCTGGTGCTAATGAAATTACTTTCATATACTCCTTGTCTCTCAATTCTCTTGCAACAGGTCCGAAAACACGAGTTCCTCTCATCTCTCCTGCAGTATTAAGCAATACGCAAGCGTTATCATCAAACTTGATGTAAGAACCATCTTTTCTTCTTACTGCTTTCTTAGTTCTCACCACTACGGCTTTAGAAACTTGTCCTTTTTTAGCGTTTCCAGATGGTGTAGCATCTTTGATAGTCACTACGATTTTATCACCAACCGAAGCATATCTTCTTCTGGTACCTCCCAGAACTCTGATAACCAATACTTCTTTAGCACCTGTGTTATCAGCAACTTTTAATCTTGATTCTGTTTGTAACATTACTTAGCTTTTTCAATGATTCTTACTAATCTCCATCTTTTATTTTTACTCAAAGGTCTTGTTTCTTGGATAAGAACTGTATCACCTTCGTTGCACTCGTTGTTTTCATCGTGTGCGGTATATTTTTTCGTTTTCAATACGAATTTACCGTACATTGGGTGCTTCATTCTCAGTGTTTCACTAACAACAATAGTTTTTTCCATTTTGTTGCTGGAAACAACTCCAATTCTTTCTTTTCTTAAATTTCTTTCCATTGTAAATGAAATTATTGTTTGTTAGTTAACTCTGTATTAATTCTTGCAATCGTCTTTCTCAAATCTCTGATTTGGATTGGATTTTCAATCGGGCTGATTTTGTGAGCTAATGTAAGCTTTGTGTATTCAGCTTTTAGTTCTGCAAGTTTATTTTGTAAATCACCTGCGCTTAAATTTTTGATGTCAGCTTTTTTCATTGTTCAAAATTATTCAGGTTTAACAAAATCGTTTGCGACTACAAATTTAGTAACTACTGGTAGTTTTTGAGCGGCAAGTCTCAAAGCTTCCTTCGCTACTTCATAAGGAACGCCTCCTACTTCAAACATTACTCTTCCTGGTTTTACTACGGCTACCCAATATTCTACAGCACCTTTACCTTTACCCATCCTTACTTCGGCTGGTTTTTTAGTAATCGGCTTATCTGGGAATATTTTAATCCATAGTTGCCCTTCTCTCTTCATATATCTCGTTGCAGCGATACGAGCTGCTTCGATTTGTCTTGCTGTGATCCAAGCTCCGTCTAAAGCTTTGATGCCGAAAGTTCCGTACGCAAGTTGTGCTCCTCTTTGCGCATTTCCTTTCATCTTCATCTTGTGAACACGACGGAATTTGGTTCTTTTTGGTTGTAACATAATTTTTAGATGTTAGATGTTAGATGTTAGATGTTAGATAAAATTTTCAATCAGTTCTTGTAACGGAAGTTCTAATTTCTAATTTCTCGACTCTAACTTCTGATTAATTATTGTTATTATTTCTTCTTGGTCTTCTTTCTCTATCGCCTCTACCTGAAGATTTCTTTTGTTGCTGGCCTACTAGTGGAGTAAGTTCTCTTTTTCCGTAAACTTCTCCTTTCATAATCCAAACTTTCACTCCAAGTTTTCCGTACTGCGTTAAAGCTTCTCCGATGTGATAATCGATATCTGCTCTAAAAGTGGACAATGGAATTCTTCCTTCTTTGAAAGATTCGCTTCTTGCCATCTCTGCACCGTTCAAACGACCAGAAATCATCACTTTGATTCCTTCTGCTCCTACTCTCATTGTGGAAGCGATAGCCATTTTCACAGCTCTTCTATAAGAGATACGGTTTTCGATTTGCTTCGCGATGCTATCTGCTACTAGTACAGCGTCTAGCTCTGGTCTTTTGATTTCAAAGATGTTGATTTGAACTTCTTTCCCAGTTAATTTTTTCAACTCTTCTTTAAGTTTATCAACCTCTTGTCCACCTTTACCGATGATAAGACCTGGTCTTGCAGTAGTGATAGTAACGGTTACTAACTTTAGAGTTCTCTCTATGTAGATTCTAGAAACTCCTGCTTTAGATAATCTTGCTTCAAGGTATCTTCTGATTTTGTAGTCTTCTGCGATTTTGTCTCCATAATCGTTTCCGCCAAACCAGTTAGAATCCCATCCTCTGATGATACCTAATCTGTTACCAATTGGATTTGTCTTCTGTCCCATACCTTGTATTAATTTTCTTTATTACCTAATATTAATGTAACGTGGTTTGATCTTTTTCTGATTCTATACCCTCTACCTTGTGGTGCTGGCCTTAGTCTCTTCAATTGTCTTGCACTATCTACATATATTTCTTTCACGATAAGGTTTGCTTCTTCTATGTCAGCTCCTTCATTTTTCACTTGCCAATTAGCAATTGCAGAAAGAAGAAGTTTTTCCAACTTGTTTGAAGCTTCCTTCTTAGAATATTTAAGAATATACAAAGCTTTATCCACTTTCTCTCCTCTGATGATATCAGCAACGAGTCTCATTTTTCTAGGAGAAGAAGGGCAGTCATTAAGACGAGCTTTTACTACATCTTTGTTCGCCATTTTTCTAGCGATTGCACTATCTTGTTTTCTTGATCCCATAATGATTATCTGCTTCCTTTATTTTTGTTACCACCGTGACCTCTGAAAGATCTTGTCGGAGAAAATTCGCCTAACTTATGTCCTACCATATTCTCAGTAACATATACCGGGATAAAAGATTTACCGTTGTGTACTGCGATGGTTTGTCCTACCATGTCTGGAGAAATCATAGATGCTCTAGACCATGTTTTAATTACTGTCTTCTTACCAGACTCTATATTTGCCTGAACCTTCTTATCTAAATGATGTGCAATGAAAGGTCCTTTTTTAAGCGATCTTGCCATAATTATTTTCTTTTAGATACGATATAACGGTTAGACACTTTATTTTTCTTTCTAGTTTTATAACCTTTAGCTGGTTTACCGTTTCTAGATCTTGGGTGACCTCCAGAAGAACGTCCTTCACCACCACCCATTGGGTGATCTACTGGGTTCATTACTACCGCTCTTGTTCTAGGTCTTCTACCAAGCCATCTGCTTCTACCTGCTTTACCAGAAACTGTAAGCTGGTGGTCTCCGTTGGATACAGAACCTACCATAGCGATACATTCTGTAAGAATCATTCTAGATTCTCCTGAAGGAAGCTTTACGATAGCATATTTCCCTTCTCTTGAAGTCAGCTGAGCTGAAGAACCTGCAGATCTTGCCAAGATAGCACCTTGCCCAGGTCTCATCTCAATGCAAGAGATTACAGTTCCCAATGGAATGCTCTTCAGTTTCATTGCATTTCCAACATTAGGCTCTACAGACTCTCCAGATACTACTTTCTGCCCTACTTTGATACCATTTGGAGCAACGATGTATCTCTTCTCTCCATCTGCGTATTCCAATAGAGCGATGAACGCAGTTCTATTTGGATCGTACTCTACAGATTTTACCGTAGCTTCAACATCGAATTTGTTTCTCTTGAAGTCGATAATTCTGTATTTCTTTTTGTGTCCACCTCCGGTGTAACGCATGGTCATCTTACCTGTATTGTTACGCCCACCTGATTTCTTAATACCAACCGTCAAAGACTTCTCTGGCTTATTGGTAGTAATTTCCTCAAAATTGTTTACAATTCTGAATCTCTGTCCCGGGGTGATAGGTTTTAATTTTCTAACAGACATTACTATTGTTTATGATTAATAAATTATTTAATTATCTAAATAACGATAAGCAGTAGGCTCTAAGCTAATGCTTACAGCGTACTGCCTAAAGCTTTTTATACTGAAAAAATATCAATTACCTCACCTTCTGCAAGGGTTACAATTGCTTTTTTCAATTTATTAGTCTTTCCTACTTGAAGACCTTTTTTCGTGTATTTTGCAGAAACCTTAGGAGCATAAATCATTGTTCTAACGCCTGCTACTTTTACACCATAAGCCGCTTCTACAGCATCTTTGATTTGAATTTTATTCGCCTTAGTATCTACCAAGAAAGAATAAGCTCCTCTAAGATCTGTAAGATAGTTTGCTTTTTCTGAAATTACTGGTTTAATAATAACTGACATGATTTATTTCTTTAAATTTTCCTGGAATTTTTCTACTGCACCTTCGAAGAATACAATCTCACCTGCATTTACTAAGTCATAAGAACTAATCTCGTTATAGTTCAAAACTTTAGCTTTTGGTAAATTTCTTGAAGATAAATATACATTCTTATTTGCTTCAGGAAGAATGAACAAAGACTTCTTACCGTTCAATTCCAAAGCGTTCAATACGCTGATGAAATCTTTAGTCTTAGGAGCCTCAAAACTCATATCTTCTAAAACTCTAATGCTGTTATCTCTCATTTTCTGAGAAAGAACAGATTTCTTCGCCAATCTCTTAAGAGCTTTATTCAATTTGAATCTGTAATCTCTTGGCTTAGGTCCGAATACTCTACCCCCTCCTTTGAATACAGGAGATTTAATATCCCCGTATCTCGCAGAACCAGATCCTTTTTGCTTCTTAAGTTTCTTTGTAGAAGCTGTAATCTCGCTTCTTTCCTTTGATTTATGCGTTCCTTGTCTCTGAGCAGCAAGGTATTGCTTTACTTCTAGGTAAACCGCGTGCTGATTTGGCTCGATTCCGAAAACTGAATCATCCAAAGTAACCTTTCTTCCGGTTTCTTTTCCTTGTGTATTTAATACTACTAGTTCCATCTTCTGATAATTACATATGAATTTTTAGCTCCCGGAACAGCACCTTTTACTACTAAAAGATTTTGTTCTTCATCTACTTTTAACACCTGAAGGTTTTGCACTGTTACTTGCTTACCTCCCATTCTTCCGGCCATTCTCATACCTTTGAATACTCTCGATGGGTCAGACCCCGCACCAATAGAACCTGGAGCTCTCAATCTGTTGTGCTGACCGTGAGTTTGCTGCATAACACCACCAAACCCGTGTCTCTTCACTACCCCTTGAAAACCTTTACCCTTAGAAGTCCCCGTAACATCTACGAACTCTCCTTCAGAGAAAAGATTCACTTTCACTTCGTCTCCTACTTTTAAGTCGTCGAATCCATGGTGGAATTCTACCAACTTAGCCTTAGGAGTAGAACCAGCCTTTTTAAAATGACCAGCCAACGCCTTTCCAACGTTCTTCTCACTCTTGTCATCGAAACCTAACTGATAGCCTACATAGCCATCGTTTTCTACGGTTCTGACCTGTAAAACCGAGCAAGGCCCCGCCTGAATAACCGTACAAGGAATGTTTTTTCCTTCTTCGTTAAACAGGGAAGTCATCCCGATTTTTTTTCCAATAATACCTGACATTATTATAAAATATAGTTAGTTTATTTACACTTTTCATCAAGGTTTTGAAGCGATTTCTTTATCACATAAGGCACACTTCGCCCCTAAAATGAGTGTGCAAAGATATGAATATTTTTTAAAACTCCAAATTTTTCCATAAAAATATTTTGAAAATTAAGCATTTACACAATTACCGTTTCCATTTCGCTCAAAGATTTCCAACTTGACGCCTTCATAAAACTCAATTGATGAATTTCTCAAGCCCAAAACAACTCCATTTACCATAAAACTCCTATTTTTGCAATTATGGAAATCATTTACTTGCTTTTAGGTGGTATTATTGGAGCCATCATCGTTTTTTTTATCACAAAGTCCAACGCCGTTTCTCGTGCTAAATACGAGGAACTCAACCAACGCTTTATCAAAACCGAAAGCGAAAGAGATAACCTTGCTGCCAAAATAAGAGAGCAACACGAATTGCTACAATCTCAAAACAGCAGTCTGCAAGATTTGCAAACCAAATTGGAAGAAACAAATAACTCTTTCATCAAACTCGCTACGGACTTGGAAAGCAAAAATCAATCGCTAAACGACTTGAAAAATGCCAACAACGAGCATCTTTCACAAATCCAACTATTGACAATTGAGAAACAAGATTTAATGGCAAAAAAATCCGAACTCTCTGCCCAAAACCACAACCTTCACCAACTGCTCGAATCGCAAAAGGAGGAAATCGCAAAGATGCAAGAAATCGCAAAAGTAGAATTTCAAAACTTGGCAAATAAAATCCTAGAGGAAAAAACAGAAAAATTCACCGAACAAAATCAGCAAAATCTAAAATCTATCTTAGAACCTTTTCAGGAGAAAATTGCAGAACTGAAAAACAAAGTAAGTGAAACTTACGACAAAGAAGCAAAAGAACGCTTTTCTCTAGGAGAAAAAGTAAAAGAACTCGCCCAACTCAACCAACAAATATCCGAAGACGCCAAAAAACTCACCCGTGCCTTAAAAGGTGAAAGCAAAACACAAGGCAATTGGGGCGAAATGATTTTGGAAAGCATTTTAGAAAAATCAGGATTGGTAAAAGGTAGAGAATATTTTCTAGAACACCAATTAAAAGACGAAGACAACAAGGCGTTGTTTTCAGAATTTTCAGGAAAAAAAATGCGCCCAGATGCCGTGGTAAAATACCCCGACGAAAGAAATGTCATCATCGATTCTAAAGTATCGCTCACTGCTTTTACCGAATTGGTAGACGAAACCGACCCTGAAGTTTATCACATCAAAAGCAATCAACACTTAGCTTCTGTGAAAAACCACATTGTACAACTTTCGCAAAAAGCATACGACGATTATGGCAAATCACTCGATTTTGTAATGATGTTTATCCCAAGCGAACCCGCCTATATCGCGGCTATGCAAGCCGACCAAAACCTGTGGAACTTTGCTTACGAAAGGAGAATACTCCTTCTCAATCCGAGCAACCTCATCACTTCGCTAAAACTCATTGCAGACCTTTGGAAACGCGAATACCAAAACCGAAATGCCATTGAAATTGCCGAAAGAGGTGCAAAACTCTATGACAAATTTGTAGGATTTGTAGAAAACCTCGAAAAAGTAGGCAAAAACATCGACCAAGCCAAAGCTTCTTATACCGATGCCTACAAACAACTCTACGACGGACGCGACAATCTCATCGCTCAAACTCAAAAAATGAAATCATTGGGCATCAAAAACAAAAAGGAGCTTCCGCAAAGTTTGATAGATAGTGCAAAGCCGTCTATTAATAACACAAGCAATTAAAGATATGATAGAAAGCCTACAAAACGATAAAATAAAACACCTTATACGCCTCAGCTCGGATAATCGATACCGAAAAAAAAATGCAGTCTTCATTGTTGAAGGTATCCAAGAAAACCAACGGGCATTACAATTTGATTTTGAAGCGGTAGAATTTTACATCTGCGAAACGCTTTACAATGGCACTATCCCTAGTGGAAAAATCCATTGGCTGTCAGAAAAAGTGTATGAAAAAGTGGCCTATAGAGGAAGTTCAGAAGGCATCATTGGAATTTACAAAACCAAAAATTCAGACCTCAATACCTTCCAACCTAAAAACAACGCTACTATTATCGCCATAGAAGGTATAGAAAAACCTGGCAATCTGGGAGCTATTCTTAGAAGTTGCGAAGCTTTCGGCATTGATGCTTTGGTGGTATGTGATGGTAAGACAGATTTATACAATCCCAATGTGATCCGTTCTAGCGTGGGTTGCCTTTTTGGAATGACGGTTTTTCAAACCAGCAATGAGGATTTCCTCGCCTTTCTTAAAAAGCACCAGTTTCAAATTTTCACTACTATAATGAGTGAAGACGCCTCGCCTATCCATCAAAAAGATTTTAATAAAAAGTCTGCTCTTCTCTTTGGGACAGAACACTCTGGATTATCCAATTTTTGGAAAGGAAAAGGCGAAAACACCCTCATCCCAATGGCGGGCACCATAGATTCCCTCAACCTGAGCAATGCCGTTGCCATCGGCTGCTATGAAGTTTTAAGACAGAAACAATCGTAGTATAAAATATTCATTTATAAAAAAGCGAGAACCAAAGGCTCTCGCTTTAATCACAATTAAACATAAATATTATTTATTACAATTGAGGTCCAGCAGCAACTAGTCTCTTAGCCTCATCGTTATCGCAATATTGCTCGAAGTTTTTAATGTACTTCGCTGCCAAATCTTTAGCCTTAGCTTCCCACTCACTCACATCGTTGTAAGTATTTCTTGGGTCTAGAATTCCTTCTGTTACATTTGGTAATGATGTAGGAATCTCTAGGTTCATAATTGGCACTACAGTCTTCTCTGCGTTATCAATGGTACCATCTATAATGGCATCAATAATCGCTCTGGTATCTTTAAGGGAAATTCTCTTACCTGTTCCGTTCCATCCTGTATTTACCAAATACGCTTTTGCTCCGTGCTCCTTCATTTTACCAATTAATGTTTTAGAATACATTGTTGGGTGCAATGTTAAGAACGCTTCACCAAACGCTGGCGAGAATGACGGCTGAGGCTCTGTAATTCCTCTTTCTGTTCCAGCCAACTTAGAAGTATATCCACATAAGAAGTGGTATTGTGCTTGGTCTTCATTCAATATAGATACTGGGGGCAATACTCCAAAAGCATCAGCTGAAAGATATACAATCTTGCTTGCGTGCCCTGCCTTAGAAGGCAATACAATCTTATTGATATGGTAGATAGGGTAAGAAACTCTGGTATTTTCCGTGATAGAGTTATCTTTATAGTCTATTTCTCCATTGCTTTCGTTCACTACTACGTTTTCAAGAAGTGCATCTCTCTTAATCGCTCTAAAGATGTCTGGTTCTTTCTCTTGCGTTAGGTCAATCACTTTTGCGTAGCAACCTCCTTCGTAGTTGAATACCCCATTATTATCCCATCCGTGCTCATCATCACCAATGAGGTAACGCTTAGGGTCTGCAGAAAGTGTAGTTTTTCCTGTTCCTGAAAGACCAAAGAACAATGCTACATCACCTTTTTCGCCTACATTGGCAGAACAGTGCATAGAAGCCATACCTTTCAATGGTAAGTAGTAGTTCATCATAGCAAACATTCCTTTCTTCATCTCACCACCATACCAAGTACCACCAATGATTTGGATTTTCTCTGTAAGGTTAAACATCACAAAGTTTTCAGAGTTTAATCCCTGAGCTTCCCAATCTGGGTTAGTAGTTTTAGAACCGTTCATTACAACGAAATCTGGCTCACCAAAGTTTTCCAACTCATATACAGATGGACGGATGAACATATTAGTCACAAAGTGTGCTTGCCAAGCCACCTCCATCACAAATCTCACTTTCAGTCTTGTGTCTGGATTGGTTCCACAGAATGCATCTACTACATACAATTTTTTAGAAGTAGAAAGTTGTTTTAAAACCAAATCTTTACAATGTGCAAAAATCTCTGGCGTTGTAGGCTTATTCACCGCACCATCCCAGTGGATAGTATCCTTAGTAACATCATCTTTTACGATGTATCTATCTTTAGGCGAACGACCTGTAAAGATACCTGTTTTCACAGCTATCGCACCAGATTCTGTAACCACTCCTCTCTCAAAACCTTGGTTTTTCTCTGAAATCTCGGCTTGATAAAGCTCCTCATAGCTTGGGTTGTATGACACCTCGTGATACCCTGTAATACCAAGGTTGTGTAGTTCCTGAATGATTTTAATGTTCTTCATAAATGATTAATTTATATGATTTATTTCTTTTGCCTTACAAATTTACGATTATCCGTTATTTATATCGTTTTAAATATACTGATTTTAATCAGAAATGAAAATTATTTCATTAAAACTTTCAATTAACTATAATTCAAAAAGTTACAAACACTCCCTCTATTAAAATTCAAATCGGCGTTTAACGATTTCACCTCACCAAAATACCCAATTACAAAAAAAAGCGAAAGTTTTCGCCTCTGAAAAACATATAAAAACATCTAGAACATAACCCCTCCTCCAAGATGAAAGATACTTTGATTCGCTTTAAACTTCCATTCTCCAGACTTCATACTTAATGATACTGCATCGGTAATCCCAAAATTATACCCAAAACTTGAAAACCAGTTAGAATTAAAATGATACATAATCCCTATATTTCCCCTTAAACTAAGGGTATTAAATTTAGATTCTTTAATATTAAGATCAACCAAACTTGTCCCCCCCTCTCCTTCAGATGTACTTTTTCTCACATTACGTTCTTTAAAACTACCATAGACAATAGCCGAAGTTTCTACACCCCCGTAAAATAAAATATCTCCACAAGAATACTCCATATCCCCTCCAAAACCAATCTGATACGCTATTATTTGTAACTCTGCATTTCCATATGCTTTCCATTTTTCTGGAAGGTATTGTTCTATTAACCACGCCGAATTCACAACCTTACCTCCCGTTTGGGATAATTTTACTTTTGTACGAACCGCCCAAATATTATCAATTTGGTATCTCCTTCCCGCTGAAAGGTAGTTCCCTATTTTATTATCCGACACCAATTGTGCCGAGGTTGCTTTATTAGCCACTTTTATATTTGACAAAACGCCTCCTACTTCTATAAAATATTGAGCCTTCACAGATGAATACAAAATCCCACAACAAAAAAAGGCTACCTTGAAAGTAGCCTTAATATAGCATACAGGAGTATTAGAACTTATATCCAACACCTACTTGAAAATATCTCTGTTTTAATTTAGCTAAATCTGTGAAATTTTTATTTAGAGAAGATACTCCAAAGTTATACCTAGCATCTAAGAAAAAATTCTCCGCAAAAGAATATTCTGCTCCGATATGCAACCCTATGTTGGTAGATGTAATTTGCTTTTTCAATTCTGAATCTATATTAATTCCCTCATTAGATTCTAATATCCCCTTAACATCATTACCATCCACCTCAACTTTGGTTTTAACTCCTGTTAAAAAATTAACCCCTACACCTCCTAAAACAGAAAACTTATTATTAAAAGTATATTTAGCAGATACAGGAACTGAAATTTGATTTATGTTAATACTAGCCTTACCTTCTTTCCCTGGCAGTTCAGTTAAGTCTAACTCTGAAGTTGCCATTGCTGGTAACTTATTTACATCTACTTTCAAAACACCACCTAGGTTATTATAAAGCACCTCTCCTTGTAGAGCAAAACCGTTACCTAAACCATACTCCACAAAACCTCCTGCGTGAAAACCAGATTTAGTACCCAATAAAACTTGTACACTTGTAGCAGGCGTACTTATTGCAAGATTAGAAGCATTATATCCTGCTTTCACACCATACTTAAACTGAGCATTAGACATTCCGAAAAGAGCTAAAGCCCCCATTAGTAACATTTTTTTCATTTTCTATAAATTTTTAATTATTACAGTCACAAAGATATGATTTTAATCCATTACATACAAACATCCTTTAGCCCCTTATATTCTATCGTTTAGAACCATTTCATCATAACTTATAATGGTATTAAACCCTTTTTCAGAGAAATACTGTCGATAATTTGGGAAAACTCTAGTCATTACAAAATCGCCTCCCCAAGCTCCAAGACTTTTGATAAACACGGGACAATCTGGAAAATGCAACTCCTTCGCGGTTTTCAAGCCTAAAAACTGAGATAGTTTCGTTTCGTGTTCTTCCATTAAAGCAGAAAATATTTCAATATCATTGGCTTTCAAAACCAGCTCTGTCAATTTAGTAAAATCATTGATAAGCTCTACCGATTTTTCTTTAGACCGATAAAGACGGATGCCCTCTCTACTATCTTGCTTTTGATTAAGATGAACGAATAACAACTCATCTTTAAACGCAGGAACATAGTCCACTGTTTTCACCATCCTTTCTGCTGGACGGAGCTGGTATAAGATAGGCTTCCCTACCTGAGCCACCGCCACATCATAACCACTCCCACCCAGCGACCTTTCGTTTAGAGTAAACGCATCAATATCTGCCCACTTCGCAAGGTTTGCCATCAGCGTAGAACTGCTTCCCAAGCCATAGTGAGAAGGAAACTGAAGATTGGTTTTCAGGCGGTAAGATTGCTGACCTAAAAATTTAGTTGTAGAGCAGTCTTGTACATTTTTCAAGGTTTTAAGTACAAATGCTGCGGCTTCTGGCAAATTGGTATCAAGAACTTTCCATTGCTGATAGTCTATCTTCACAGACAGCCACAGTCTACCCTCGTGGTACGCCTCCCAATACACAATAGAATCTGCACTCTCCCACTCTTCAAAAAAAAACTCTTGCCCCCACCGTGTAGGTACGGCAAGAGCAAGAGCCCCGTCTAAAACGACATATTCTGATGTGAGTAATAATTTTCCTGAAGAAAATAATTGCCCTTCCATATTGTTTTATTTTAAATGGCAGAAGATACCATCACTTCTGAATTGATTTTCTTAATCAACCCTTGCAATGTTTTACCTGGCCCTACTTCCACAAAGCTTTCCGCTCCATCTTGTATCATATTCTGTACACTTTGTGTCCATTTTACTGGCCCAGTAAGCTGAGCGATAAGATTCTTTTTAATTTCCTCTGAATCTTTAACTGCCGTTGTGGTAATATTTTGATAAACAGGCATTGTAGCCGTTCCAAATTTAGTAGCTTCTATTGCCGCTGCCAGACGCTCTTGTGCGGGCTGCATTAGTGGTGAGTGAAACGCTCCGTTTACAGGCAATAGCAATGCTCTTTTAGCTCCTGCCTCTTTTAGAAGAGCACACGCCTCTTCCACTGCTGGGGTCTCTCCAGAAATCACCAATTGCCCTGGGCAGTTGTAATTGGCTGGCACCACAATCCCCTGAACTTGTGTACAAATCTCTTCCACCTTTTCATCTGCCAAGCCCAGAATGGCTGCCATAGAGCTAGGATTAGCATCGCAAGCCTCTTGCATTGCTGCAGCCCTCTCTGCCACCAACTTTAAGCCATCTTGAAACGAAAGTACCCCATTGGCTACCAAAGCAGAAAACTCCCCTAAGGAATGCCCCGCTACCATCGCTGCCCCCAAAGCATTGATGGCCTTAACAGTAGCTACGGAATGAATAAAAATTGCTGGCTGCGTTACACTGGTCTGCTTCAGCTGCTCCTCTGTTCCATTAAACATAATGGAAAGAATGTCAAACCCTAATACTTCATTTGCAGATTCCATCAGGTCTTTGATATCCTTACGAGAATCATACAATTCTTTTCCCATACCCACAAACTGCGAGCCTTGTCCTGGAAAAACTAATGCCTTCATATCTATTAAAAAAAGTTATTCTGTTGGTTATTAATTTAAATTATTGGGATGTTAATCTCACTACCCTATGTCCTGTATTGATATACGCTCCGTTTTTCTTCGCTCTCACATATTCAAACTTAGTGGCCAATTGGGTTTGTACTTTAGCGATTTGTTTAAAAACTTCCCCACTTTTATTCTCTCGGCTCAGAATATCATTCACCACATCAAAGCCGATGATGGCGTATTTAGATGGTGATTTACAGTATTTTTCATTGTATGCCGCCAAGACTTCCTTCTCAAAACTTCCAGATGTATTGATTTTTCTATCCATCAGATAAACCAAATTGGCAGCAAACAAATCATCTTGCTTTTTTTCAAAGCTTGGATGATAATACATACTGAATGATTTCAGATTAGAGACCTCTTTGGATAGTTCTAGCAAACGATTGGTAAACGCTGCTCCCAAAGCATCATCTTTAGACGCTAAAACTGCCACCACAGGAGCTGCTTGCCCCGTCATCATATTTTGCTCCGTTTTGATTTCAGATGCAGAGTTTACCATCACCACATTAGCCCCTTTCAGTCTTTTCTCTATACCTTCTTTTATTCCATTAGCATTGGCTTTATTAGCATCGGATAAAATATAAATCTTCTGGCTTGAATACACCTTTGCTATTTCCTCTACAATTTTGTCCACATAGACATCATCCGCCGTTTCCACAATGATAAGGTTATCATACCCATACAAATCTTCCGAATTGGCAAAAGGTGCCACCACAGGGATTTTCTTGCTTCCCACATAGTCTATCACCTCTACCACATTACTTTTGAGAAATGGCCCAATGATTAAATCGGTATTATCTTTACTGATTTGCGTCAAGCTGCTTTTAAAATTGGCTTCATTCTTAGCATCTACGATATTAACATTCAGTTTCAAGCCTGCTGCAGCATTTCTTTCGAACGCCAATTGGGCTCCCGCTAAGAAATCTGTGGACATAGAACGAAACTTGGTATCATTAGCATCAAAGCCAAATGGCAACATCAGTACCACATTGAGGGCATCACCACTTTTCTTCACATAGGCAGCATCCAATTTCTTCAGTTTCAGAACCATTCCTACCTTTAAACCATTGGAAAGCTGAGGATTCAGTGCCAATAAGTCATCTAAGGACACGCCATATCTATTGATGATACCGAAAATGGTATCACCCTCTTTCACGGTATAGGTGGCATATTCATCGTTAGAACTATGAGTAGCGGTTGCTGGCTTACTATTCGTATTAGAAACAGGCGGTGCTACATCACCTTTTATCCTAATCACATCACCCACTTGCAGCCCTTTCTGTTCCAAACCTGGATTGAGAGCAAAGAGCTGCTCTTTCGTGATTTTAAATTTCTTGGTAATTTGATAATAATTATCCTTTGGCTGAATCTGATAGGTGTTTTCATCTATCGCTTGAGTCGCCACTACTGTAGTCGCAACTGGGGTTTCTGCCACCTCTACCACAGCATTTTTATCGCCATACTTTTGGATATTGCTTAGAGGAAGGGCTATTTTGTTCCCTATCTTCATATTCCCGTCTAAGTTGGGGTTTAACGCTCTAAGCTTGGCTTCTGTAATCTGATATTGCTTGGTAATACCGTAGATGGTTTGCTTTGGCTGTAGCGTGATGTAGCCAATCTCCGAAGAAGTTTCCGCAGGAGTAGCCGAACTTGCAGCCGCTTTTCCATTGACGATTAATACATCACCAATATTAACTTTATTGTCCTTGATTTTTGGATTAAGCTTGGTCAATTGCTCCAGACTCATTCCATATTTTTTAGCAATATTGTAGAGGGTATCTCCCTTGGTCACCGTGTGGGACTTCTGGGCATTGATACCCGAAAACATTGCTAAAGCCGATAATACTAAAATTCTTTTTATCATCACTTAAGTTAAGGGCACAAAAATAACGCTTTTAAAATTAACCCCCAATATCTATTGGGAAATTGGTTGACGGCAGATTCAACCCCCAAGTGCAATTTTTAGATTACAAATTTATAGAATAAACTTTTAGGCTCCTCAAAATTCAATAGGTTAAACGCACGAAATTTATAAACTACTAATAACTAACGATTTGTATTTTAGTCACTTTCTATAAAAGTAATCAAGATTAAAATGAAATAAATTGATATTCAATATATATAATTTATCAAGCGTCTTCAAAATATAATTTCGTGCGTTTAGCCTAAATTTTAAACATATACAACGCCCTTTTGTGAAATATTGGTTACTTTTGTAGAAATATAAAATACCGATGCAAACAACAGATACAGTACTGATGATAGAGCCTGTGGCGTTTGGTTACAATGCCCAGACGGCGGAGAACAATTACTTTCAAGTCAATTCTGAAAATGAAGATACCCAAGCGAAAGCCTTGGTAGAGTTTAAAAACTTTGTAGAAAAACTGCGTTCCAAAGGGGTGAATGTCATTACCGTGAAAGATACTCTGGAGCCTCATACGCCAGATTCTATTTTCCCTAACAACTGGGTGAGTTTTGGCAAAGATGGAAAAGTGGTGCTTTACCCAATGTTTGCCCCAAACCGAAGAGATGAGCGAAGAATGGAGATTTTGGAAGAGGTGAAAAGTGCAGGTTTCCGTATTGATGCAGTGGAAGATTGGTCGCATTACGAGGATAAAAATCTTTTCTTGGAAGGTACGGGAAGTATGATTTTTGACCACGATAATAAAATTGCGTATGGTTCGGTTTCCCTAAGGTTAGATGAAACGGTATTCCGCGAGTTTTGTGAAAAAATAGGCTATCAGCCCGTGGTGTTCCATTCTTATCAAACGGCTGGTGCAGAGCGTTTACCCATCTATCACACCAATGTGATGATGTGCGTGGCAGACCGATTTGTGGTGATTTGTTTGGACTGCATAGACGATGAAACCGAAAGACAAAATGTAGTAGAAGTGATTCAATCAAGTCATAAAGAAATTATTGCCATTACCGAGGAGCAGATTCAAAATTTTGCAGGAAATATGCTTCAGGTGAGAAATGCAGAGGGCAAGACTTTTTTGGTAATGAGCAAGGCAGCTTATGATGCTTTAACTCCTGAGCAAATTGCAAGCATAGAGCAATACTCTGAAATCATCTATTCGGATTTAACAACGATAGAGACCAACGGTGGCGGTAGTGCCAGATGTATGCTGGCAGAGGTATTTTTACCAAGAGTATAGGATTAAATAATCAGCCTCAACATCAATCTGATACAATGAAAATAGGTCTTTTTTTTGGCTCTTTTAATCCGATACATATTGGCCATTTGATATTAGCCAATTATATCTTGGAGCATACCGATATGGATGAGCTTTGGTTTGTGGTAAGTCCGCAGAATCCTTTCAAGGAAAAGAAATCGCTACTGCAAGACCATAACCGATTGGATATGGTGGAGCGAGCCATTAGAAACTATCCTAAAATGAGAGCCTCTAATATTGAGTTTTCTCTACCACAGCCCAGTTATACCATAGATACACTCACTTATCTGAAAGAGAAATATCCTAATCATCATTTCTGCCTCATTATGGGAGAAGATAATCTGAAAAGCTTAGGCAAGTGGAAAAATGCGGAACAACTGATAGAGCGTTATCAGATAATTGTCTATCCAAGGTTGTTTGAAGAGGGAATAGATCGTTCTTCTTACATTCAGCACGAGAATATTACGCTGGTAAAGGCTCCTGTTATAGAGCTTTCTGCTACAGAAATCCGAAATATGATTAAGGAAAATAAGAATGTACGCCCAATGCTTCCCCCAGAGGTTTTTGAGTATTTAGATGGGTCTTCATTTTATAAATAATCCTAACTATGGAAATTGTAGATAAGTTTTTAGAAAAACACGGTAAAGAGAAAGTTGCCCAATGGTTTAGGAAAGTCTGCTTCTACGAAGCTGTCTCTTGGGCGTTGCTCTTCTCTGCAATGGTATGGATACGCTATGATAGAGAAGCACTTTTGCCTACAATATACATTATTACGGTGGGGAATATCCACGGTTTGTTCTTCACACTTTATCTTCTTTTAACACTACCTGCAAGGAAGGTTTTCAATTGGGATGATGAAGATTTTGTATTCGTGTTGATTGCAGCATTTTTTCCTTTCGCTACGGTATGGGTAGAGAAAAAATTAGCAAAAGAGAATAGAGAATGAGGGAGAGATAATACTTTCCCTCTGTTAGTCTCTAAAGATTACATCTCTTATATTGAGATAGTAAGTGATATTACCTTTCCAATGGTTTTCTTCCGCAGTGAAGGCAATGTCAAATGCTTTGGTTTTAAAGTCTTCAATATGTTTTCCTAATTTGAAGCCTACACATTCTATATTCCTATTGTTGATGGGATTGTGCAGGTAAAACTTGATATGGTTACCCTCTTTTCCCATTTGCTTTACATAGCCCGATACCTTTTGGTTTTTCAGTACCAGAACAGGTTTCATATTGTGAGGGCCAAAAGGAGCTAGTTTTCTGTGGAAATTGAAGAAGTCTTTATTTAAGTTTTCTATTTCTACATCAGCATCTATGGTAATGGAAGGGGTTTTCTGATGTTCTTGGATGCTGGATGCTACCACTTCTTCAAACTTCTTTTTAAAGGCTTCAAAGTTGTCTTTCTCCATAGAAAGTCCAGCTGCAGCGGGATGCCCACCAAATTTGGTAAAGTATTCTGAGCAAAGTTCCAACGCTTGGTGTACATCAAAATCTGATACCGAACGGGCAGATGCTACGAGTTCCCCATTATTGCCATCGGTGAAAACCAGAGTAGGCTTGTAATGGGTTTCCGTTAATCTAGAAGCGACATTACTTATAACCCCCTTGTTCCAATTAGGGTTATAGACTACTGTGGTGGCATTGTTTATCTGATGGGTGGCAATAATTTGCTCTAATGCTTCTGTGGTACTAGCACTATCCAATTCTCTGCGAGAGTCATTGAGGTCTACGATATTATTTATGATCTGGCGAGCTTGTTTCAGATTGTCTGACACCATCAGTTCTACTGCTGTTTTTCCGTGTGAGATTCTTCCTGCAGCATTGATCTTCGGAGCGATTTCAAAGACGATATTGGAGATTTCATAAGTAGCTAATTTATCCTCTGGAATTAAAAGCCTTAAACCTAAATTCCTAGTTTTACGAAGATTTTTGAGCCCCGTTTTTGCTAAAACTCTGTTTTCCCCTATCATTGAAACATTATCTGCAGCAATAGAAATAGCTAATAAGTCCGTAAGTTCATACAGTTCTGTTTCTGGGATTTTATAAATGGTATTGAGCCCTTGGCAGAGTTTGAAACCTACGCCACATCCTGATAATTCTTTGAAGGGGTAATAGCAATCTTTCCTTTTAGGGTCTAATACGGCTATAGCTTTAGGGATTTCCTCGCCTGGCAAATGGTGGTCGCAGATGATGAAATCTATTCCCAAGGTTTTGGCATATTCTATTTTATCTATTGCTTTGATGCCACAGTCTAGGGCTATAATAAGGGAGAAATCGTTTTCGCTGGCGAAGTCTATGCCTTCTTTGGAGATACCATGCCCTTCTGAGTTGCGGTCTGGGATGTAGAAGTCTAAGTATTTTTTTTCTACAATTTTGCTGAGGTAGAGGTACATCAGAGATACGGCAGTGGTACCATCTACATCATAATCACCATAGACCAATATTTTTTCTCCGTTTTCTATTGCAGTGGCAATGCGTTCTACAGCTTTTTGCATATCTGCCATCAGAAAGGGATTGTGAATATCGTCTAATTTCGGCTTGAAAAATTCTCTTGCTTTTTGATAATTATCAATATCTCTAAGAACTAGTATTTTAGATTCTAATGTACCAAACCCTAGAGAGGTGCTTAGTCCATCTACGATATCTTCGTCTGGTTCTGGTTTGTAAATCCACTTTTGCATCATAGTGATACAAAAGTACTAAAAATAATTGTCCTCTCTGGTACTTGTTGATGGAATTTATTCTAATGATGACGAGGTAAGACTGATAAATCTAATGAGATAGAGACACAATATAAATCGTGTTTTTTTATTTTTTACCAGAATTTACTACGAATATGATAATGAAATTTCCTTTTAGTTCCTCTAAGGTTCCTCCAAGATTCCTCTAAGGTTTGTATAAGATAGATACTTTTAGGGATTTATAACAAAAATACCTATTTTGAAAAAAATAATGTAATGTACCACCTATTATGGCGTTGGATACTGCTGTGAGCTTGGAGCTTTTAAGCAGTTAATAGTTTATTTTTTTTGTCACTCAGTAGTGTTTTTTATTGCGACATTCGTTCCTCTACAATATTCCTCTTGCTTTGATTTGGAGATATTGGTTAATCACTTCTATATTCAGGTTTTCTGGAGCGGTACAGCTCACCGACCGCCAGTTTATCTCCACCATTATCAAGGATTATAATTTCTATACAGGAAAGGAATAAATCATCACAGAACACACAAGGTCTAGGATGGTAAAAGCCATTGTTATCGATTTTTAGAGTGGTATTGTAGAGTTAATTCTTTATACACCCTTCTGAGGATAGCGTCTTTTCCAACAAAAACACCACCCTTGATACTATCACAATGAAACCACCATACGAAATTATCAATAAAGTATTAACTTTAATTACTTCTATTTCAGAGAAAATAGGAGAGATTAATGCTCATCATCTCTACAAGCCAGCAACAGAACTCCGAAAGAGAAATCGTATTAAAACAATACAATCTTCATTAGAAATAGAAAGGAATACACTCACAGAAGACCAGATTACGGCAATTTTGGAAAACAAACGAGTGGTTGCTCCACAAAAAGATATTTTAGAAGTGCAGAACGCCATAAAGGTATATGATGCTCTAAGCCAATTTAATCCATCGAGCATAAAAGATATGGAGAAAGCTCATAAAATATTGATGAATGGGTTGATTCCGAATGCAGGAAAGTTCAGAACCACTAATGTAGGGATAGTGAAAGGCTCAAAAATAGAGCATATGGTTCCAAGTGGTGAAATAAGTTTGCGGGCTAATGAAAAACCTTTTTTCGTATTTGAAAAACGATGAAGATTTGATTCTGATAAAAAGTTGTGTTTTTCATTATGAATTTGAGTTTATTCATCCTTTTTTAGACGGCAATGGAAGGATGGGAAGACTTTGGCAAACGCTTATTCTGATGCAGCAATATCCTGTTTTTGAATTTCTTCCCGTAGAAATTTCAATAAAGCAAAAGCAAGAAATGTATTACGCTAAGCTCTCAGAGTCTGATAAAATGGGACATTCTACACCCTTTTTGGAGTTTATGTTAGAAATGATATCGGAGGCATTGGAAGATTTGCTGTATTCTCGAAAGTGGAGGATAGAATTGCCTTATTCCGAGAAAAAAACAACTCTAAAAAGTTTACCCGAAAAGATTATTTACAGCATTTCAAATCCATTTCACCCCCTACAGCGAGCAGAGATTTGCGGTGGGCAGTAGAACAAAGCATTTTGAATAAAGAGGGAGAGCAAAGGCTGGTGAAGTATTGGTTTGAGAAATGAAAAATAATTGCAAAAGATATCTTAATAGAGTGAAGAGATTAGATGTATTTATAGGGATGAAACTGATGAATTGAACGGATTACCCTTGGCATTCTCGTTTTACTTTGTATGAATTAAAAAAACGGAAGCTTTGAGTGCTTCCGTTTAAGTTATTTTTGTCCGTTGATGGTGAATTTCTATACGGGAAAGGAATAAATCATCACAGAACACACAAGGTCTAGGATAATAAAAGCCATTGTTATCGATTTTTGGAGTGGTATTTGTCCATCAATTCTTTGGTTTTTCGTTCTTCCCAGTCTTTCCCAAAAAGAAGTTCAGGAACAAAAACCGAAATAGCATTCATAGCCAAACCAAATCCCCAACTGAAAATCACCCATAAACACCACAGATTATCTGGGTTTTGGTAGAGATTCAATGCAACAAGAAACACATTGACTATCACATACATCATCAAATGACGATAAAAACTTTTGAGTTTTTTCACTCTTTCTCGAGCCTCTTTGTAGGCTTGTTCGTAGTTTGCTTCCATATTTATATTTTTTTAATTGTTATCTTTTCAGAAAGAAAAAAAATTAATCCCTATTTAAATAACCTTTCAACGCCTGCACATAATCCTCGAACGCTTGCAAACCTTTGGGTGTGAGGGTGAGTTCGGTATTGGGATAATTGTCTTTAAATGATTTGGTTACAGAAATATATCCCGCTGTTTCCAGTTTTTGGATTTGCACGCTGATATTCCCCGATGTGGCTTTGGTAACCTCCTTGATGCGGGTAAAATCAGCTTTTTCTTCCGAAACCAAAAGCGACATTATCGCCAATCGCAATTGGGAATGCAAAAGTGGGTCTAAATCTTTAAACATTGTTTCGTTTTTTATAAGCTAAATGTAACTGAATACCAGGGATTAACAAACTTAAAACGGCAATGATTGCCATAAATAAAGGCTGATATCCCGACCAAAAAAACACCGTGCTATACGCCAATACGATGGAAGTCAAGGAAGTGAAAATCCACAATCGGTTTTTGAGCCGAAGGGCAGAGTTCAAAGTTGCTATCCCGATGGGTAGGAAAATCATCATTGTGATAAATTTGCTATGATTCACTACAAACATTGATGCAAAAGCCATACTTCCTGTTACAAGCCACAGAAAATCCGACCAATCTTCTGTTTTTTGTTGTTTTTTAGCTCGGATACCTTCTTTCATTTTCCATAGAAAAGTAAAAATAAATCCTGGAACCATCGTGAAAAGCCAAACAAGCCCTGATTTTTCAGGATAAAAATTCAATGTAATCATCAGAAATTGCCCAATTCCTGCCAAAGCGACTAAAATGCCCCAGAAAATAAGAAAAATTCCGTTTTCCTCATACTTCTGTTTTCTTTGATTGATGACAGCCTCGATAATCGCTAAACTGTCTTTCGGATGTAAATTTTCCATTGTTGAAATAATTTATGAGTTAAACACGATGCAAATATAAATTAGTTTATTTTATAAACCAAGTATTTTTAAAAAAAAACAGAAGATTGAAAAAACTTCTGCTCTTGTGTTTATAAAATTCTTTTTATTAGATACCAAGAAGCTACTCTTTTCGAACAGCCCCATTTCCTACAAGTAAAAAGCGAAAAACTTTATGTTTTATCTATTTTTTTAGGTTTTCAGTCATTTCTGTTTTAGTTCGATTTTTTTAGCACAGTCGTCCTACGCTTGCCTGTAACGTATTGCAGCTACCCGAAGGTGGCGATTACGAAGCACTTCACTGTCAATTAAACACAAACTTTGATAGAAGCACAAAGCTTGATTTAACCACTTAACCGCCACTTTTGGGTAGCTGCTGTTACCTGCTGGCATTCTATTCAATTATCCCTAAATCTTTGAATACTCTTTTGGTAATTTCTTTTCTGCAACTACCGAAATCAGACCTGTTCATTTTTCTGTCTTGTAAAAGTCTTGTCGCAAAAATGTATGTGCCTTTTTTAGTTTCAATGTAGCCTGTCCACCAACCTGTATTGATATTGTTTTCACGAGTCCAACCTGTTTTCGCTCTTATGGTATATTCTTCCGTTTGCTCTGATATCATTACCCTTTTTACAATGTCAATGTTCCGTTTAGAAAAAGGTAAATTTTCTTCATATAGAGAGAGTAAAAACTCAACCTGGTTTTTAGGCGAAATTGCAAAGTCTCCAAAATTCCAAAAATCGGCTTCAGTTTGGGATAAATTATTGTTTCCATAATTGCTCTCTGCGAGGTATTTTCTATAGGTATCTTTTCCGATTTTCTTTGCAAGTTCTACAAAAACCCAACCTGCTGATAATTCAAAGGCTTCTTTGACTGGCATATCGTGATAAATTTCGGGTCTATAACCATACTTAACTGTATCTGTACTACCAACCCATTTTATTATTTCGTTTTCATCTTTGATAGTATTAGTTTCAAGAGCAATCAATAAATTTATAATCTTGAATGTAGATGCTGGAAGCGTTTCAATTTCTAATCCAACTGTGTCTGATACAATCCATTTATCATTTTTAATGTCATAAATAGCAATTGTGCCTTCAACTCCGCAACTGTCAAAATAATTTTGGAAGTCTCCCCCTATATTTATGTCGTTCTTAGCCAAAATATTTGATTTTCCATCTGCTTGTCTGTTTGACGAACATCCATAAATAAGGAAAAGTGTTACAATAAAAGAAAACAAACTTTTTGATTTCATTAGTTTCTTGAATTTACGGTTTGGTTTTTTATGCTTGCAGGTAACGTGCCGCGTATTGGCGATGGGCGGGATTTTTAGCACTGAACTTTAATCGAAGAACAGAAGTTGAATTTTGCACTTCCGTTGATACGAAGCCGTTCAGCCCGCCTATTGCCAATACGATGTTGTACGACGTAGTTATGTTTTGGGTTTTAGTCCAGCTAAATATTTTCGTATGTCATTTTCTAATTTATCCGGGTATTTGTACTCTAATTTTTTTGACAATTCAGTTCCTATTTCTGAAACTAAATCAGTCATTGAAAATAGAGCAGTCCAATTTTCCTTTATATCGCTCCCTGAAAATGTTTGTTCTGTTTTAGCCCACATTTCCTGGTTAAGATACTTTTTGAAAAGTCGTCCATATTTATTGGTCGTTATGTTCCAATTGTGTTCACTTGCAATGTGCCATTCAATTAAAGGAATTAAATATTCTGTGCGAATAACGGTTTCCGACATAAATTTCGCATAGAATATTTCATCTCTCACAAGACACTTTGCCACGTAAGTTGTGTCCCACCAAAAATCGTTTATTAGATTTTGAAACTCTTTTTCAGACGGTTTTTTGATAATGGAAATTTGATAAGTTGGTTTCAGCATTTGCTTTGTAATACCATCTTTATCAATTAAAATTTTATAACCAATATCCCAATCTTCTGGTAATTCTTTCTCTTGCGTTTCCTTTATAAATTTTGATTTGCTGTAAAGTTTAAAATCTACTTTCACACCGTCTTCATAAAGTAGCATTTTCATTGCGTGTTTATGGTTAAAACAACTTTCGTCTTCTTCAATCATAGCAATTGGATTTCCGAATTTAAGCGTCCAGCTTTTGTCTGAAATGTAATTTGTATTATCCTCAAAAACAAATTCAATGTCTAAGTCGCTAAAATCGTCAACAGGTGCTAATGGATTTACAAGTGAACTTGTCAATAATACTGCTCTTATGTCTCGGTTATTTTTAGACCAATCAATTATTGCTTTTAGTTTTTCGTCACGAACTTTCATTTTTACGAGGTGGGTTTTACTATGTCGTACAACGGTTAGTATATGAAAAGTAGGCGATTTCGAAGTGCCAAATTTTCGGTTAAGCACAAAGTATAATACGAG